>CACYWT010000005.1 GCA_902778175.1 uncultured Ruminococcus sp.
GTACCGCCGTTCTCATCGGACGCCTGAGAGAACATTTAATAAATTCATTTATTATATGCGCCTTACGGCGCAAATTTGTATGAATTTATGATATAATAAAATACAATTGTTTTAATTGAGCGATGAACCGGTATTTTTCATTGATATTCTGTGAGATGGATCGCGCAGAGTAAACCGAGGAGGAACGCCATGGTTTTTAAAGATACGTCCGGAAAAATCATGCTCGTATTCAAAATAGCGTTTTTTTGTGTTTTTCTTTTCAGCCTGCTTACCGGTGTGTTCCTTACAGGTATCGTAAAGGATAAATCAGATAAGACTATTTCTGATATTATTTATATTGAAAGCTGGACAGTTTTTGATGAAACAGGGAATAGCTTCAAGACAGGAAGAACCTATAGTGATGACAGAGCATATAAAGAGGACTTTACCATAGTTACAAAACTACCCGATAAAATAGATCTTGACCGAAAACTATGTTTTCAGAACCGGAGCAGCGTTGATATTTATATAGACGGTGTTCTTCGTGAAAACTTCGACAGGATCAAGGACACAGGCATACCGGGAGGTTCTATAAAAGAATTTTATATGTCTGTTCCGTTAAGCTCCGCAGATTCCGGAAAGGAATTGAAAATAATAAGATATAAAACAGACTGGAATCCGATAGTCGTTCCCGAAACCTTTGTTACATCATCTGATGGTATATATAGTTATATGATGTCAAACTACGGAATATCGTTTGTGTTTACGATGATCCTTTTTGTTGCATCGCTGCTGACAACGGTTGTTGCATTGGTAATGCGCGTGAGGATACGGCAGAAGATCGATATGCTGTACGGTGCGCTGGGAATACTTGATGTTGCCTGCTGGATGCTTTCTGTTTCACAGATCACACCGATGATAACAGGAATATATTATATTGACGGTGTAATGGGATTCCTGTTTTGTATGATGATGCCGTTTTCGCTGCTTATTTATCTTAACAGCATACAGAAGGGACGGTATAGTAAACTATACACAGTACTGTTCTTGTTGTCACTGATCAATTTTATATTCTGGACGATAATGCATTTTGCAGGAATAATTAATTTCCAGGCTGCTCTGATCTATATAGATACAGTGCTTGGAATAGTAGTATTAGGTGTTCTCATAACCCTTTTTGCAGATCTCAGGAATGGTCATATAAAGGATTATATACACACTGCGGTCGGTTTCCTCATTTTCATGGTCATGTGTATAGTTGAAATAGTAATTATCATATTCAGTGAGAATGACAGTAATTTGTTGTCTATGATAATTGCTATGATAAGCTTGCTGGTTCTCGTTGCATTCCAGCAGGTTGACGATATCAGAAAAGTGAAAAAAGGTCTGGAATCCGAGGTCAATAAGAAAAAAGAAGAAAATGAACAGATGCTTATACATATCGTGCAGACGCTTGCAGGTACTATAGATGCCAAGGATACATACACGAAAGGTCATTCGGGACGTGTTGCCGATTATTCAAAAGAAATCGCAAGGCGTTACGGCTATAATGAATCTCAGCTGAATGATATCTATATGATGGGTCTTCTTCATGATATCGGTAAGATCGGTGTTCCGGACGCGGTTATCAATAAACCCGGAAAGCTTACAGATGAGGAATATGAGATCATAAAGAAGCATCCGGTCATGGGCGCTACGATACTTGAAAATATCAAGGAAAAAACCGAGCTTGCCGTTGGTGCAAGATGGCATCATGAAAAATTCGGCGGCGGAGGCTATCCGGACGGTATCGTCGGAGATGAGATACCTGAGCAGGCGAGAATAATTGCTGTTGCCGATGCTTATGATGTTATGACAAGCTACCGCAGTTATCGTGACCCAATGGCGCAGGATCGTGTCAGGGAAGAAATCGAAAGAGGCAGAGGAACGCAGTTTGATCCCCGGTTTGCCGATATAATGCTCGGAATGATTGCCGAGGATAAAAAATACGATCTTCGAGAAAAAAGAAAATAAAACATTTATGCACACAGGATTTCCTGTGTGCATAGTTTTTGTTATGCATGAACAAGTGCCGGAAAAGAAAGTATTTCAGGCAGATCGTCAATGAGTGTATCACCGAGAACAAAGAAAGTGGTATCTTCTTCTGTATACTGATATTTTTCAAGAGAGGAGTTATTCTCCGGAATAAAAGCAAATTCAGCTTTTTTGATCTCACTGCCGAAGAGCGAACATATTTCCGACGGATCAATCGGCTTATCGGACAGAATATCATATACCGTCAGCAAATCATCGTCCTTTTCTGCGATAACATAACAATTTCTGTCATTTAGTTTGTATACGCTTTCCTGCATGAACTGCGTCAGATAAAACATCATAAGATCATCTGTATCTGTTATGACCGGACTGCGGCTGACAAGAGATCTCTTTGCATTGATGAAGGCGTTAAAATCCTCAGCAGTATTCATGGGGATCATTTTTACTCCGGCAGGAAGATCGGTGTTTACAGATGAACGGAAACGGAATTCATCAGCCTTGCGGAAACCGAATTTAGGGTAGAAATCCACAACTGAATCGTTTGCATAAAGGAATATGCCGTCGCGGTCGGAATAATCAGATATGATCTTTTCCATAAGGATTCGTGAGAACCCTTGATTCCTGTAATTCTCGTCGGTCATGATCGTACCGAGCTGAATGTAATGCCTTTGTTTTCCGTTCACTGTACAGTCTATGATATTAACGGAAACGTTCGATATTATTTTTTCGTCTGCAAGAACAGAGTAGGGAATATATTTTTCATTCCAATATCCGCTCTGATACCAGTTTTCAAAATCCAGACCAAATGTATTTACCGAGAGTTCATTGAAAAGATGTCTGAGTTTGTCGTCCCTGCTGTAGTTGCTAATGATTTCGTATTTCAAATAAATCATCTCCTTATATATTACAATTAATATTATACATTAATAATAATATAATGTAAACATCAGAATTGACATTATTATCCTTATGTTATCCGGTCTGTATAAATTATCATTTGCGCTTGTAGTACTCCAATAGCTCATAAAGGTCATCTATTTCATCCATGATCCTGCGTCCGTTGTCGGTATCCTTGACCATGACTCTGTTTTTCTCCGTTTCGATAAGCTGAGAGCTTGAAACGATATCTACATTTTCTTCAAGGGCTTTTTCAATGCTTTCAAACGGCTGATGTGACTTTATCCTCAGTCCGTGTGAATTGAATATCAGAGTATATCCGGCTATTCCGGTTTTGCTGTGATAATCCCTGCAAAAACCCCCGTCAATTACAAGCAGCATTCCGTTTGCCTTTATCGGCTGTTCTCCTCTCGAAGCGAGGACCGGCGTATGCCCGTTTATGATGTGGGAATAGGGAGAATAAAGATCAAATTCTCTCAGGATCATACTGCAGCATTTTTCGGTTTCATAATATCTGTAATACGGGTCGGATTCCTCAGTCCATGCGCTTTTGTCATTGATAAAATATCTTTCAAAGGTCTTTATGTTTCTTCCGCAAAGGGGAGAACGCCTTCCGCACCATAGATACCACAGAAAATCAAGTTCTTCGTCCCTTTTGTTTTTGCTGTAGCAGACATTTCTCACTATTCTGTCGGCAAGATCAAGAAGGGATTTTCCTTTGTATATTCCGTCGAAAATTCTTACGCCAAAGAAATTCCCGTTATCATCAAGGGGAATACAACCGTGATATAAAAGATTATTGTTGCTGCAAAAATACATACTTCCTTTTTTCAGAAGAAAACGGATATGCTTCTGCAGACGGCTGCTGTTTGTAAATGCCTTTTTCAGACCGTTAATTATCCTCTGTTCATCGCTGTTAAGGCGATACGGCGAATCCCGGTCAACAGTCGGAAGTGAAGGATCATTCAGTTCATATTTTTTTCCATTGATATCGACTGTTCCGTTATCCGGGTCGATCTTGTCAAGCAGCAGTCTGTCCTTCATCTCATATTCGGGATGCCTGAGTATTGTTTGTCCCTCTGTCTTGAATTGTATTACCGATATTGCTCTCAGAGCCTTTTCCATCGGACTGCCGTTATCATATGTATCTCCGGCAAAAACCGTAAGGTCGCGCAGGCTTATCCCGTAGCCGCTTTCAAGTGTCTGGAGAGTATTGTATTTTATACAGTTTCGCACAACATTGGAAATACACGCTTCATTTCCTGCTACCGCGCCTATCCACAGTATATCATGATTGCCCCACTGTATATCAAGTGAATGATGTTTCATCAGCAGATCAAGGATCTTGTCCGCGCCTTTTCCTCTGTCAAATATATCCCCGACGATATGCAGATGGTCAACCGCAAGTCTTTTGATAAGTCCTGCAAGAGATTCTATAAAATCATCAGCGTCAATACCAATAATACTGTCGAGGATCCGTTCATGATATCTGATCTGATTGTCGTCCTCGTCCTTCTGCGCATGAAGCAGTTCATCAATAATATATGCATAATCCTCAGGCATGGCTTTGCGAACCTTTGATCTTGTATATTTAGATGACAGTACAGCAGCGATCTCTATCATACGGTTTATTATGAGCCGGTATCTGTCAGAGCTGATAACCCTGTCTTTTTTTATCAGGCTGAGCTTTTCCCTGGGATAATATATAATGGTGCATATTTCTTCGATCTCCCTGTCGGATAGTTTTTCCTTATAAAGCATATCAGCCTTTTCTCTTATTACTCCGGCGCAGTTGTTCAGGATATGGCAGAAGGCTTCATATTCTCCGTGGATATCACTCATAAAATGCTCCGTACCCTTGGGGAGGTTAAGTATTGCGGATAGATTTATTATTTCTCTTGAAAGCGAACGCATTGTGGGATATTTCTCTTCGAGAAGTTTAAGGTATTTATCTTTTCTTTCCATAATTTACCTCCATTGATTAAATATGGTAATATCTGACTATATTTGATTATCTACATACAATAATATCATTATTGTATGAATAAAATGTTAATACTTGATTAATAATGAAAAAATATGAAAGAAAATGCTTGACTTCGATGAAATATATGATATAATCTGATTAAGAGTGATGAAACGGAGGAAGTAAAATGCTGACTCAGGAAAGATACAGACTGATCCTTGAAATACTTGACGAACGCGATGCTGCTACGGTTTCAGAGCTTGCTTCATTAGTCGGAACATCGGAATCAAGTATCCGACGTGATCTTACGGTACTGGATCGTGACGGTAAGCTCAGGAAGGTTTACGGAGGAGCAACTGCAATAAACAAAACAGAGGGCGCGATCGAGGACGAAGTAAATGTCCGTGATGTACAAATGTCTGAGGAAAAAGAGATCATCGGAGAATATGCGTCAGGGCTTATCAATAATGATGATTTCATTTATATTGATTCGGGTACAACAACATCACGTTTTATAGATCATATCGGCAATACAAAAGCAACATTTGTTACGAATGGTATTATCCATGCACAGAAGCTACTTTCCAAGGGGCTGAAAGCCTACATGATAGGCGGCAGGATAAAGCTTGTCACGGCGTCTGTTGTAGGAGCCGAGGGCATACGAAATCTTCTGAAATTCAATTTTACAAAGGCTTTTATGGGAGCCAACGGAATTGATATAACCGCTGGTTTCACGACTCCGGACAGTGAAGAGGCAATGATGAAGGAGAAGGCTATCGAGAAAAGCTTTTCGGTTTTTGTTCTTGCCGATCACAGTAAATTCAGGAAGGTATACCCCGTAACATTTGCCGAGCTGAAAAAATGCTGTATCATAACAGATAAACTGCCTTTCGGCGGTTTTTCCGATAAAACCATAATAAGGGAGGTGATATCATGATTTATACACTGACGCTGAATCCCTCCATTGACTATATTGTTCATCTTGAAAAATTTGTCAGCGGAATTACTAACCGTACTGTCGGCGAGGAGTATTTCATAGGCGGAAAGGGTATAAATGTATCCTGTATTCTTGCACAGCTTGATATTGAAAGCACAGCGTTGGGTTTTACCGCAGGCTTTACCGGAGATGCGATCGAAAACGGAATTCGCAGTCTTGGGATAAGATCTGATTTCATACGATTACGCGACGGAATATCAAGGATCAATATCAAAATGAAGGCTGACGAGGAAAGTGAAATAAACGGTCAGGGACCGCATATTTCGCAGGAAGAACTTGCAATGCTGATGGCAAAAACAGATAATATCAGCGACGGAGATACAATCGTTCTTGCAGGCAGCATACCAAAGACAGTTTCTGATGACACTTATGAAAGAATAATAAAACGGCTTGAAGGCAGACAGGTCAGGATAGTTGTAGATGCCACGAAAAAGCTGCTGCTTAATTGTCTTTCATATAAACCGTTTCTTATCAAGCCTAATCGCCAGGAGCTTTCGGAGATTTTTGATACCGAAGTGGTAAATGAGGAGCAAACCGAAAAATGTGCGAAAAAGCTGATAGAGCAGGGGGCAAGAAATGTTATCGTATCTCTCGGAGGGGAAGGAGCGATCCTTTTTGCCGAAGATGGAAAAACCTATCATTCAGGAACGGTCAAGGAAAAAGTTCTTAATACTGTCGGTTCAGGTGATTCAATGGTTGCCGGTTTCATTGCGGGTTATGAAAAGACCGGAGATTACGGATATGCGCTAAGACTCGGAGCAGCCTGCGGAAATGCAACGGCATTTTCACCGGGACTTGCCGACAGGAAAAAGATATATGAGATCTTTGAAAAATTATCATAAAGGGGGTAAATAATATGAGAATAACGGATCTGCTTAAAAAACAGGCAATTGAGATCGGTGTATCGGTCAAGGATAAGTCAGAGGCGATCGAAAAGCTTGTATCCTTGCATGATAAATGCGGCAATCTCAAAGACAGAGAGGCATATAAGGAAGGTATCCTGAAAAGAGAGGAAATGGGTACTACGGCAATAGGTATGGAAATTGCCATACCTCATGCAAAAAGCGAGGCAGTCAAAGCGCCGGCTCTTTCGGCAATAACAGTGCCGGACGGAGTAGATTACGGTTCGCCCGACGGTGATCCCTGCAAGCTTGTTTTCATGATAGCTGCCACAACAGACGGAGATGTTCATCTTGAAGTTCTTGCAAGAATGATGCAGATGCTGATGGATATGGATTTCACCGCAAAGCTCAAGGCAGCAAAAAATGCCGATGAATTCCTGAAACTTATTGATGAAAAGGAAACTGAGAAATTCCCGGAAGAGGCAAAGAAGGAAGAAAAGTCAGACAAGGTAGAACTCAGTAAAGATGAATCTGACGGAAGGATCCGCGTACTCGCCGTAACAGCCTGCCCTACGGGTATAGCTCATACATATATGGCGGCAGAGGCTCTGAACAAGGCTGCTGAAAAGATGGGTATAACGATAAAGGTAGAAACCAACGGCTCAGGCGGCGCAAAGAATGTACTTACCGAAAAGGATATCAAGGAATGTGACGGTATCATTATTGCAGCTGACAAGAGTGTTGAAACGGCGCGATTTGACGGAAAGCCTGTATACTCTACAAAGGTTGCTGACGGTATCCATAAACCGGAGGAGCTTATCAATAAGATAATCAATGGCGAGGCTCCCGTATTCCACGCTGATAAAAAGGCTGAGGCTGCATCATCAGACGGAGATGAAAGTTTCGGCAGAAAGCTGTACAAGCATCTTATGAACGGCGTATCGCATATGCTTCCTTTCGTTGTAGCCGGCGGTATATTCATAGCAATAGCATTCCTTATCGACGCTGCAAGCGGCGTTGAGGCTGCCGGAAACAGTGCATTCGGTACTGTAAATCCTGTTGCTGCATGGTTCAAGACTATCGGCGGATATGCATTCAATTTCATGCTTCCGCTTCTTGCCGGATTCATAGCAATGTCCATTGCGGACAGACCCGGTCTTCTTGTAGGTATAGTCGGCGGTCTGCTTGCCTCCAACGGTGCAACATTTGCTGATCCCGGCGCTGGCAAAACGATCCCTTCCGGTTTCCTCGGAGCACTTCTTGCAGGTTTCCTTGCAGGATTACTGATGAAACTCTTTGAAAAGCTCTGCGATCATCTGCCCCATGCACTGGAGGGTATAAAACCGGTACTGCTTTATCCGCTTGTCGGCTTAGGTATAGTCGGTGTAATGATGTGCGCTGTAAATCCTGTAATGGCTATTATCAATACAGGACTCAACAATGCTCTTACATGGCTGAGTGATAACAACCTCGGACTGTTTCTCGGTTGTATTCTCGGTGCAATGATGTCAATTGACATGGGCGGCCCGTTCAATAAAGCGGCATATGTATTCGGTACAGGTATGCTTACAACGGCAGCAGCAACAACTGATGCCGGCGTACAGCAGGTTTGCTATCAGGTAATGGCATCAGTAATGATCGGCGGCATGGTTCCTCCGATAGCTATTGCTCTTTCGACAACTATTTTCAAAAAATGCTGGACACCCGACGAACGTAAAAACGGCATAGTCAATTTCATTATGGGTCTTTCGTTTATTACAGAGGGTGCGATCCCATATGCAGCTTCCTATCCGCTCAAGGTCATTCCTTCCTGCGCGCTTGGTGCAGCTACAGCCGGCACACTGTCTTGGCTGTTCGGATGTACACTTATGGCTCCGCACGGAGGAATCTTCGTAATAGCTACAATAGGAAATCCGTTCATGTATCTGCTGGCACTTGTCATAGGTTCGGTAGTCGGAGCTTTGATGTTGTCGCTGCTTAAACGACCGAAAAATGCAAAAAAATAAAAATAAAACATAAATAATCAATTTGTAAAGGAGAATCATTATGGTATCAAAATTTTTAACAGTTCCGAATGCACAGGGTTTTCATATGAGACCGGCTTCCGTATTTGCAGGCGCAATGGGTAAATATCCCTGCAGTGTAACGATCAAATTCAACGGCAATTCTTATAATGCAAAAAGTACGCTGAATCTTATAGCTGCCTGCATGAAATGCGGCAGTGATATCGAGCTTATCTGCGACGGAGATCAGGAAAACGAAGCCCTTGCCGAGGGTGCAAAAATGATCGAGGATGGTTTCGGCGAATAATAGTTATTCTTAATAAACAGATGGGGACTGTCATACGGCAGTCCCCTGAAAATAGACGGAGGTGGCAGAAATGATTAAAGGAATAGGTGTATCCGCCGGAATAGGTATAGGTAAAATACATCTTGTTGAAGAACATTCTATCGAATATACGCCGAAACAGGTCACGGATACAGATGCTGAGAAAAAGCGTTTCCATGACGCTGTAGAGCTGTTCTGTGAAAATACACGGGTTCAGGCTGAGGCGCTGAGAAAAACCGCCGGAGAGAAGGAAGCGGAGATCATGACCGGACATATCAGTATCGTGAATGATCCGTTCCTGCTGGGTGAAGTTGATAAGCTTATTGACGGCGGACAGTGCGCAGAGGCTTCCTTTGACAGTATGTGTGATATGTTCATACAGATATTCTCCGCAGCAGAAGATGATATGACAAGACAGAGGGCAGCAGATGTCCGTGATGTCAGGACAGGAGTACTGAGCGTACTTCTCGGAATAAGCGAAGTAAAGCTTTCTGAAGTTCCGCCGGGAACGGTCATCTGCGTAAAGGAGCTTACTCCGTCAATGATAGCTGAGATAAATAAGGACAATGTTGCCGGAATACTGACAGAAACCGGCAGCACGACATCGCACAGCGCTATTCTTGCGAGAGTACTTGAGATCCCTGCTGTAATGAGTGTTCCGGATATCATGAAGGCTGCAGGAAACGGCGAGGAAGTTATAATTGACGGCGGAAAGGGAACGGTCGTTCTTTCTCCCGATGAAGCGCAGATCAAAGAATATTCGGAAAAACGCGAAAAGCTTCTTCTTGAACGCAGGGAGCTTGAAAAATACAGAGGCAAGGTCACGGAATCCGCTGACGGAACTGTATATGAGCTTGTATGCAATATAGGAAAGCCTGATGATGCGAAAAAGGCTCTTGATTTTGACGGCGAGGGTGTAGGTCTTTTCAGAACAGAGTTTCTCTTTATGGATAAGACATCAGTTCCGACCGAGGAAGAACAATTTGAAGCATATAAAAAGGCTGCGATCATACTTGGCAAAAAACCTCTTATTATCAGGACGCTTGATATCGGCGGCGACAAGGATATACCTTATCTTGGACTTGCTAAGGAAGAAAATCCTTTCATGGGCTTCAGGGCGATACGTTATTGTCTGAAAAACCGCGATCTGTTCCGTACCCAGCTTCGCGCTATACTTCGTGCAAGCGCTTTCGGAAATATAAGTATCATGTTCCCGCTTATTACCTGTGTTGAAGAGGTCAGGGAAGGCAAGGCTCTTGTTGAGGAACTGAAAGCAGAGCTGAGGAGCGAAGGAATTACATTTGATGAAAACATCAGGGTTGGTATCATGACTGAAACTGCAGCAGCCGGAATAATTGCCGATCTTCTGGCTAAGGAATCAGACTTTTTCAGTATCGGAACAAATGACCTTACCGGATATACAATGGCTGCCGACAGAGGCAACAGCGATGTATCATATCTTTATTCTGCATTACAGCCTGCTGTTCTTAGAATGATCCGCTCTATCATCAAAGCGGCAAGAGATAATAATATTCCTGTCGGAATGTGCGGTGAGGCTGCATCTGATCCTATGATGATTCCGCTTCTTATTTCTTTCGGACTGACAGAATTCAGTGTTTCGGCTCCGAGTGTACTCAGGGTAAGAAAATGCATTTCCACCTGGACCAAGGAAAAGGCTGACGAGGTTGCCGATAAGGTAATGTCCTTAGGAACTGAAAGTGAAGTCAGAGAATATCTGCAAAATCTGTAATTATTATTAAAGATAATATGCAAAAAACGGGAACCTGCTGATCTGCAGGTTCCCGTAAATATATTTTATGCTTTTGCTGTTGCCGTTGTTGTATAGAAAGTATAGGTACTTTTGCCTCTCTGCTTTGATTCGTACATTGCCTCGTCAGCTTTTTCAAACAGATTTGAAGTATCCTTTACTTCTGTTCCGTGAACAACACCAACGCTTGTTGATATTGCCGGCAGACCGTCCTTGGATTCGGAGAGCTGTTTGTTGATATGCTCTATCTTTGTAGAGATAAGTTCTTTCATTTCAGGAGTTGAATGAACCATGAATACTACGAATTCATCTCCGCCTATACGGCAGATATAGTCGTCCATACGGAAATTGCTTTTGAGAGTATTCACAAGTTTTTTAAGCACGCGGTCGCCTGTTTCATGACCGAAGTTATCGTTGATACCCTTGAAATTATCAAGATCAAAAAGGATCATATGTGTAGTAGTGAGATCAACGCTGCTCAGAAGAAGTTCATATCCCGAACGGTTATATGCTCCTGTAAGCTCATCGTGTGATGCCTTGAAATTAAGACGTTCAAGACTGTTTTTATAAATGGAGTACATTTTGTTATAGGTATGGGCAAGATAACGGAATTCGTTTGCACCGATCTCTGGGATAGGAGCGCCAATTTTGATCTTTTCCACAGCCTTGAGAATAGGCTTGATGCCAAGGTTAGAGGTAAGAATCACAATAAACAGTATCATGATCATCTGAATGATAGAAAGAATACATACGATAAACTGCTGCCTGTGCATATTGTTCATTGAATTATTCTGTTCGTTCAATGTCAGTTTTTCAAGTTCTTCAAGGCTTTCATTCATATTTTTGCGGATCTTATTTTTCTGGTCATAATAATCATCGTTGAGTACCAGGGTGTTAGCGAGCTTCATTTTCTTTTCAGATGATAGCTTTGCATCCTTTTCCTTTATCTTGATATCTTTCAGAACATCAGGATAATCATTATAGCCCATTGCATCAATAACAAGACGCATTGCATAATATTCCTGATCCATTAGTTTGACAGAGGCATTCATAGCCTCCTGCAGCTGAGAAAATGCCGCCGTAGAGTTTGAATTGACAGACATTTTCTTAATTGCTTCATCACGGCGGTTGTTTTTGAATGCCTCGGTAAAGTAATCGTCCAAGAATCTTTTGTCGCCGTCAACTGTGAACCTCTGTACGCTTTCGGTAAGATAATCTGATGCGTCCATAAGCTCATGCGCAGCTTTTTCAAGTTCGATATGTTCTGTTGTTGCATTTGATAAACTGTTGAATGTGGAATTGAGAAGATAAATTGAGAACAATGTAAATCCGAAAACGACTGCGGTAATTAATATGAGCCATGAATAAACCATCCGTAGAGAAACTCCTCTTTTTCTCTTTCTTTTAGATGCCATATTAAAAGCCTCCGTTCAGATCCGATATTCCGCTTTAAAAAACAGATCATCAGATCACAAAAAAGTATTCTGTTTTGCCTTATTTTGCCTTTTATACCTTTTATATTATTTTGCCTTTATAAATACAATAATACTGTATTATTATATTTTATCATTATATGACCAAAAAATCAACGATTCTGTGATTTTAGACTTTGTTTTCTGTAAAAACTGTGAAAATAACAAAAAACTGCCATTTTTATTTTGCGTTTTGTTTATATTTTCTACTACATATTATTATACGGTCGGTGTAATATTCGCAGGCGGAAAAAAGTATTTTGAGTTATGACAAAAGACAGATTTTGACTGAAAAAAGAGTGTTTTTTTGATTGAAAAATGATCAGAAAAATGTTACTATATAATAAATAACAATATACAAAAATAAAGCATATAGTTGAAATACAATGTGCATTTTAAAAGCTTTGCTTTCAACAAGCAAAGGCAAGCCGTAGGCTTGCTGTCGTTCAGTGGGAGATTTTTACTCCCACTGAACGGATATATGGCACCCGCTTCCGGAGGGCGATGGTATATGAGAACAATTATCCCCCTTAATTTCAGATGGGAATTTACCGAAGAATACGATGATGCTTTTTGCTGCGGTGAAGGTCAGGGAAAGATCGTTGATATTCCTCATACCTGCAGGCAGACGCCTTTCAATTATTTTGATGAATCAATTTATCAGATGAGATGTGCATACCGGAAAAAGATCAGGATCCCTGAATCAGCGGAAGGGAAACGAGTTTTTATAATTGTTGAAGGAGCGGCTCACAAGTCCCGTGTATATGTCAACGGGATACCCTGCGGAGAGGAACATTTATGCGGATATACCGCATATGAAAGGGAAATCACGGATCATGTTTCCCCGGGAGAAAGTGTTCTTGTCACAATAGAAACAGACTGCCGTGAAACACTGAATATCCCCCCGTTCGGTCATGTTGTTGATTATATGACATATGGCGGACTTTATCGTGAGGTCAGGCTGGAAATAAGAGAAAAAAGCTATATTTCATCAGTTTTTGCAAAACCGGAGATAAGCGGAAGACTTGTTACCGAGGTCGCTGTGGAGGGCGCCTGTGAGAGAATATATCAAAAATTATATTCCGGTGATGAGCTGATATGCGAAAAATCTTTTTCTCCGGGAGAAGTATGTGAGCTGATGGTCAGTAATGTCAGACTGTGGAGCTGTGCTTTTCCTTTTCTCTACAGACTCGAAACATCACTTGTTTCCTACGGTAATATCAGCGACAGTGTTACAGTATCAATCGGATTCCGCAGTGCCGTATTCAAGGAAGACGGTTTTTATCTGAACGGAAAGAAATTCAGACTTATCGGACTGAACCGTCACCAGAGCTTTCCGTATGTGGGATATGCAATGCCTGCGTCAATGCAAAGACTTGACGCTGAAATACTGAAAAAAGAGCTTTGTGTTAATGCGGTCCGTACATCGCATTATCCTCAGTCGCAGCATTTTATTGACCGTTGCGATGAACTCGGTTTGCTGGTTTTTACGGAAATACCCGGTTGGCAGCATATAGGCGACGAGCAGTGGAAACAGGTGTCAATTGATACCGTAAGGGAAATGGTAACGCAGTACCGCAATCATCCATCGGTGATTTTATGGGGAGTCAGGATAAATGAATCTCCTGATGATGACGACTTTTACAGAAGAACAAATGATGCTGCCCATATACTTGACCCGACCCGTCAGACCAGCGGAGTCCGCTGTCATAAGAAAAGCAGCCTGCTTGAAGATGTATACGCATATAATGATTTTCTGCATGACGGAACTAATGCAGGCTGTGAACCGAAAAAATCCGTCACCTCCGATATGAGCCGCGGATATTTAGTATCGGAATACAACGGTCATATGTTTCCGACAAAGACATATGATGATGAAGAGCATCGGCTCGAACACGCACTGCGTCATGCACGGGTGCTTGACAGTATATGGAAAAACAAGGATATTGCCGGATCGTTCGGCTGGTGCTTTACCGATTATAATACCCATAAGGATTTCGGCAGCGGCGACCGTATCTGCTATCACGGAGTATGCGATATGTTCCGCAATAAAAAACTTGCAGCAGATGTCTATGCTTCGTTTTCTGGATTTGTTCCTGTGCTGAATGTCAGCTCGTCAATGGATATAGGCGAGCATCCGTCGGGTTACAGGGGAAGGGTATATGCATTTACCAATGCCGATTCTCTGAGGGTATATCATAATGATGTTTTTCTCAGGGAGTATACCCGTAACGACAGTAAATACAGGCATCTTCCGCATCCTCCTTTAGAGATAGCCGATTATATCGGAGAGAAAATAAACGAAAATGAGGATTTCACCCCTAAACAGGCAGAATATATCAGAGATGTTCTCAACAGTCTGGCTCGTTTCGGCATGAATAATATGTCCGTTTCGGAAAAGTCAAAAATACTATGGCTCATGACCCGGTACGGCATGACGTTTTCACAGGCATATGCTCTTTACGGTAAATATATCGGTAATTGGGGCGGAGAGGCGTCTGTTTTCCGTTTTGATGCTGTAAAAAACGGAAAAGTTGTAAGCACGGTAATAAAAGAACCGTTCAGAAAACTGAAATTATCTGCAGAAGCCAATACGGATACACTTACCGAGGCGGATACCTATGATGTTGCTTCGGTCAGGATAAGAATGACCGATCAGAACGGAAATACACTTCCGTTTTTCAACGGAACAGTTTCTGTCAGTCTTTCGGGACCGGCAGAGATAATAGGAGAAGTTCCCGCGATCCTGAGGGGAGGATGCGGCGGATTATATATAAGGACAACAGGCAAAAGCGGCGATATTGTTCTTACTCTGAGCGCGCCGGGTGCGGAAGATGTAACACTTTGCTTTGCTGCCGCAAAAGAAAAGGAGGCATACAATGACTGACAGATCAAAGATCATTTTCGGAAACCGGATGAAAAAAAGCGTGATATGCAAGGCGATCCGGAGCAAGCTTAAATACGCCCGAAAATACGGCGATGACAGCAATGCTGATTACAGCGTGAAGATCGCTGAAAACCCGAGCCTTTTTTCATCACTCGGAGTATATGATATCCGTGTTGATGAGGGAACGGGAGATATTCCGTTTGATACGGAAAAGGGTATTATAGTGGGGAATATCCGTATGGGTTTCGGTCATTACCGGATATCAATGGCAATGGCGTCGGCAGCTCATGCAATGGGATATACTCCCTACTGGATGGATCTTAATTCCTTTCCGGGAACGACCTGTACTAAAGTTATAAGCGCACAGAATTCGCTTTATTCCATGGGGTCGCGCCTTTCCCAGAAAAGCAGGCTGTTCAACAAAATTCTCTGGGAGCCTCTTAATTACGAGGGCTTCCGTCAGCTGAGCTATAATGCGTCGGATCAGAAAAATGCCGAGCTTATGGCTGCTGTTTTCAAAAATATTCCCAAGGATATCCCTGTTATCGGTACTCATGTCTGGCCTGCGCAGGCGGCTATCCACGCCGGAATGAAAAATGTAGTCAATGCAATTCCTGATAACTGGCCTATGGCTCTTCATCTTGCCGAGGGCAGCCTTCATCTGATCCAGACGCACCAGTCATATATGGGTTACCGCATACTCAACGGTATGCAGAAGAACGATGTGCTTAAACCCATGCCTGCCGACAGTCTTATTTATACAGGACATTATATCGACCATGAGCTTGTTGCAAATATAGAAACTGACTGTGACAGGAGGATCGAACGCAAGAAAAACGGCAAGCCTATGCGTTTTCTTCTGACAATAGGCGGCGCAGGAGCGCAGCGCAGACTGTTTGCTGCTGTTATCCGTCACCTTATACCTGCGATAAGCAAAAAGAAAGCCGTACTTTATATCAATGTCGGTGATTATATGCAGGTATGGGAGGAACTTTGTGCTGAATTCAAAGGTCTGAGCCGCGCAGCGGTCACTCATTTCAATAACTGGAACGATACGAAAAGCTTTGCTGAATCCGCAGCAGAGTGCGAGGTTAGCGGAATACACGCATTCTGTCACGATAATATCTTTGATGCAGTTTACTGTACAAATCTGCTGATGCGTTCCTGTGATGTTCTTCTGACAAAACCGAGCGAGCTTGCATTCTATCCTCTGCCTAAGCTGTTCCTCAGGAGAATAGGCGGTCATGAAAAATGGGGAGCGATTCATTCAGCCGAAATGGGTGACGGCACTCTCGAATGTGCAGATGTTCCGCATACACTGCAGATGGTCGATCTTTTCATGAATGAATCCGAGCTGTTCACTGATATGTGCGAGCAGATAAAGCTCAATAAGACGATCGGTCTTTATGACGGAGCATATAAGGCAGTAGAGCTTGCAATGAAAATGAAAAACAGATAAATTGATAATAATTATGACAGGAGGCGGTATATTATGAAACGCTTATCAAAAAGACAAATGAGAATATTTGCGGTCGGTCAGCTGGGCTGGTCAATACTCAGCGGTATTATCAGCGCATGGTTTGTGACCTTCTATCTGCCGACGCAGAGCGATATCGAAAGCGGAGCAGTCCAGTTTATTGCGCCTGGTCTTGTGATCGGTGGTTTTTTGACAATACTTGGAATAATCACAGCGCTTTCCCGTGTATTTGACGCGGTTACAGATCCGCTTATCGCATCAATTTCCGACAGAAGCAAGAACAAGCGCGGCAGACGTATACCGTTTATGCAGTATGCCGCAGTACCGCTCTCACTTGTTACAGTATTGCTGTTCTGTGCTCCGATAGAAGAAATAAGCGGCTGGAATGTAGCGTGGATATCAGTATTTATTGTTCTGTTCTATTTCTTCATGACGATGTACTGTACTCCGTATAATGCGCTGATCTCCGAATTCGGTAAAACACAGGACGACAGAATGTATATCTCAACTGCGATCTCCCTGACATTTTTTGCCGGAACAATGATCGCATACCTGCCTTTTGTATTTGCTGGAATGCTTCGCGGAAGCGTCGGATATTCATGGAGCTATCGGATCTGCTTTATAGTACTTTCGGTAATTGCCTGCATTTGTATGCTGATCCCGACATTCTTCCTGAATGAAAAGGAATTTGTCGAATCAAAGCCCTCAGATTCAAATATGCTGAAGTCGCTCGGCGCAACCTTCAGGAACAGGAATTTCCGTGTATTTGTTTTTTCGGATATTACCTATTGGGTCGGACTTACCTTGTTCCAGACAGGACTTCCTTTCTTCGTAAAGGTATCAATGAAGCTTGACGAATCATTTACTATGATATTCCTCGGGAGCATGACGATATTATCCGCCTGTTTCTATCCTGTCGTGCCTAAGCTTGTAAAGAAATTCGGCAAGAAAAAACTGGTAATAACCGGTTTTCTCGGTCTTGCCCTCGCATATGTTGTCGCAGGATTAATAGGAATAATCGGGACTACTCTCATAACCGGCATTGTATATGGTATTGCTATATGCGTAGTAGCAGCATTTCCGATGGCGCTGCTCGGTATTATTCCCCAGTCCATCGTTGCGGACGTTGCGGAAGCCGACAGCTATGAAACAGGTGAAAACCGTGAAGGTATGTTCTTTGCGGCAAGAACATTTGCGATGAAATTCGGTCAGTCGCTGGCTATGCTTGTATTTACGACACTTGCGATAATAGGAACGACACAGAATACCAACAGCAATGATATCACAGCTTCTGTACTCGGAATGACCTGCGTGGGCTTTGTAGCGGTGGCATTCTGTTCGTTTGGCGCGATTATCCTCAGCTTCTATAATGAGAAAAAAGTCATGTCTGCAATAGAAAAAGGCAAAAAATAAAGCAGGTGATTTAAATGATCAGATATTTAACCGGTGACCGTCCGGCATTTGTTCTTGAAACGGACAACACCTCCTATGCATTTTCGATTACGCCGTCCGGACACCCCGAGCATATCTACTATGGTAAAAGGATTAACCTATCCGGTGCTGATGAATGTGATCTGCTCAGAGAAAAGCGTGAATTTGAGTTTGGCAATTCTATTGTATATTCCAAAGAGTTTCCGACAGAAATGCCGGAGGATATGTGTCTGGAGATATCATCTCCGGGTCACGGAGATATAAGGGAGCCTTTTATTGAGCTTGTTTTTTCTGACGGGAGCCGCAGTACAGACTTCCGTTATGCAGACCACTGCATAGACGACAGCGTATCAGATCTGACTTCCCTGCCTTCATCATATGCAGAAGAGGGGAAAGCGGAGCATCTTTGTCTTACACTCAGGGATGAGGATATTTTTCTTGAGCTCCACTACAGGGTATATCCCGGTTGCGACGTAATAACACGCAGCGCAAGAATAATCAATAAGAGTAAACATACCGTTCAGGTTGAACGTATAATGAGCGCTCAGCTCGATCTGACATCTTCCGGTTTATGCATAACATCATTCCACGGCGCATGGGCAAGAGAAATGAACAAAAGCACGGTCACACTTCCGGCAGGAAAATTTGTGGTCGAAAGCCGTACAGGCTGTTCTTCCAACAGAGCAAATCCCTTTTTTATGGTGCATGAATCATCTGCTGATGAAAACACCGGCTGCGTATACGGATTCAATCTGATATACAGCGGAAATCATTACAGCGCAGCGGAAGTAAATTCCTTTGATAAGACCCGTATCGTAACAGGCATACAGCCGCAGGGCTTTTGTTATATCCTTAACGAAGGGGAGAGTCTTGAAGCTCCCGAAGCCGTAATGTCATTTTCGTCCTGCGGTTTTTCCGGAATGAGCATAAATATGCATAATTTTGTCAGGGAACATATAGTCCGTGGCAAATGGAAAAAACGTCCCCGTCCGGTTCTGCTGAACAGCTGGGAGGCTTGCTATTTCAAGGTGAATAAGCACAAAATGGTCACTCTTGCGAGAATAGGCAAAAAGCTCGGCGCTGAATTATTTGTCATGGACGATGGCTGGTTCGGAAAAAGAGATGACGACAAACATTCACTCGGTGATTGGGAGGCGGATACGGGAAAGCTTCCCGGCGGACTGAAAGCTCTCGGAAATAAGATAAGATCAATAGGAATGGATTTCGGTATCTGGGTAGAGCCGGAAATGATAAATACAGAAAGCGAACTATACAAGATTCACCCTGAATGGGTGATGGAAATAGAGGGCAGACTTCATTCCGAGGGAAGAAACCAGAGAGTACTTGATCTTGCCAATCCCGAGGTTCAGGAATTTATAATTAATAAAATGACAGAGGTATTTTCTTCTGCGGAAATAAGTTATGTCAAATGGGATATGAACAGGATATTCTCAGATGTATTTTCTCCGAGTCTGCCTGCGCAGCGTCAGGGTGAAACTGCACACAGATATATATGCGGATTATACCGTATAATGAAAACGCTTACCGAGCGTTTTCCTGACATATTGTTCGAGGGCTGTGCTTCCGGCGGAAACAGGTTCGATCTGGGAATACTGTGTTATTTTCCGCAGATCTGGGCAAGTGACAATACCGATGCGATCTGCCGTGCAACTATTCAGGAGGGCTACAGCTACGGCTATCCTCAGTCATGTATCGGTGCGCACGTCAGCGCGGTACCGAATCATCAGACACTGCGGATCACTCCTTCAGAAACACGTTTCGGCGCAGCATCTTTCGGTATTCTCGGATACGAGCTTGATGTCCGGGAGCTTAGCTCGGAGCGCAGGAAGAAAATCAAAAAAGAAATAGAGCTTTACAAAAAATGGCGTGAGGTATTTCAGTTCGGTCAGTTTTATCGTATCAGCACATCAGGCATACATCAGTGGATCACTGTATCGCCTGACAAAACAAAGGCGGCTGCATTGCTTTTGCAGGAGCTTGCTGTTCCGAATAAACAGTATCAGAGCTTTACTGCGGCAGGACTTGATCCTTATAGGCAGTACCATATGTACAGTATTGCTCAGCGTCTTGATATAAAGCAGTTCGGAAGTATGATAAATACAGCCCTGCCTGTTCATATCAGACAGGATTCGCTGCTTCATAATATTATTTCAAACGTAGTTAAAATGAACGGTGACAGTGAGGATATGACGGTTTCTGGTTCTGTCCTGATGAGCGGAGGAGTATCGCTCAAGCCTGCCTTTTCAGCGACCGGTTTCAATGAAAATGTCAGGGTTTTTCCTGATTTTTCCTCACGAATATATTTTATCGAGGCTGTAGAATGATTTGAGGAGGTTAAGCCATGGAGAAGATATCTTTCTCCTTTGAAAAAATATTTAATAAAACGCCTGACGTTTGCTGTTTTGCACCGGGCAGGGTAAACCTTATAGGTGAGCATACGGATTATAACGGAGGTCATGTATTCCCCTGCGCGATACATATGGGAATATATTGTGCCGCAGGAAAAAGAAACGACAATAAGCTGTGTCTGTATTCAGAGAATTTTTCTGATGAAGGGATAATTGAATTTGATCTTGCCGATCCGAATCTGCGGGGGTGCTGGGCGGACTATCCGCTCAGTGTGATAAAGGCATTGTCGGCATTCGGTTATGACCTCCCCGGCGGAGCAGATATGGTATTCCACGGTGATCTGCCTGACGGCGCAGGATTATCTTCATCTGCCGCGCTCGAAGTTGTTACAGCGGTGACGCTGAGAGAGCTTTATTCTGTTCCGATAACAAATCAGGAGGCGGCGATAATCGGTCAGTTTGCCGAGAACCGTTTTATCGGGGTAAACTGCGGAATAATGGATCAGTTTGCAAGCGCAATGGGAAAAAAAGACAGCGCAGTTCTGCTTGATTCCGATACCCTTGCATTTGAATATGCCCCTGTCGGAAATGCAGCGGTTGTAATAGTCAACAGTGGAGTAAAACATTCCCTTGCTTCATCTGCCTATAACCAGCGTCGCAGGGAATGTGAATCCGCCTGCAGTGATCTCAGAGTCCCGACGCTGTGTTCTCTCGTTCCCGAAGAATTTGAGGAAAGAAAGCATATGATCGGTGATGAGATCTGCCTGCGCAGGGCTATGCACGCAGTATATGAGAACCGAAGGGCAAAAGATGCGGTCGATGCATTGAAAAAAGGAGATCTTCCACTGTTCGGAAGTCTTATGAATGAATCTCATATTTCTCTGAGAGATTATTATGAAGTTTCCTGTGAGGAGCTTGATTATCTTGCGGAAGAAGCATGGAAACAACCCGGCGTATACGGTGCGAGAATGACTGGAGGAGGCTTTGGAGGCTGTACGGTCAATCTGATGCAGCCTGATGCGGTAATGAGCTTTACCCGGACGATACAGACGGGTTACGAAAAGCGTTTCGGGATAATACCGGAGGTCTATATAGTCAGAGCTTCGGACGGAGCCGGCAGAACGGAGTGATATTATGATAAATAAAGCTATTGCATCTCTGGCAGCTTACGGTATTGAAAAGGGGCTTATCGGAGAAAATGAAGCTGTATATACGAGAAACAGACTTCTTGATGTTATTAGGGAGGACAGTTATGAGGAAAGCGGAATACTGTCCGGAGTATCGCTGCCGGGTATTCTGAAAATACTTACCGATCACGGAGTGAAGAAAGGACTGTGCGCTGATACTGCCGAAAGCCGTGATATATTTGATACAAGGCTTATGAATTGTCTTACGCCCCGACCTTCTGAGGTCGAAAGAATGTTCAGGGAGGATTACAATAGATCGCCGCAGCTTGCCACGGATAATTTTTATAAATTCAGCTGTGACACAAATTATATCCGCAGGGACAGGATAGCCCGTGACCGCCGTTGGAAATACAGCTGCGAATACGGAGATCTTGATATTACGATAAATCTTTCCAAGCCTGAAAAGGATCCGAGAGATATTGCCTTTGCCGGAAAAACAGCATCGACAGCCTATCCTTTATGTCAGCTTTGTGCTGAAAATGTAGGTTATGCCGGAAGGATAGGACATCCTGCAAGAGCAAATCACAGGATCATTCCATTGAAATTAACGGGTGAGGACTGGTTTTTCCAGTATTCTCCGTATGTATATTATAACGAGCACTGCATCGTATTCAACAGCCGCCATATTCCTATGAAGATAAGCCGTGAAGCCTTTGCAAAGCTGTTTGATTTTACCGAGCAGTTTCCGCATTATTTTATCGGCTCCAATGCCGATCTGCCGATAGTCGGCGGATCTATCCTGAGTCACGATCATTTCCAGGGAGGTCATTACACCTTTGCTATGGAAAAAGCCGAAACCGAATACACCTTCAGCGTTTCAGGATATGAGGATATAAAATGCGGTATAATCAAATGGCCTTTGTCTGTCATCAGACTAAGGGGAAGGGATAAGGAGAGGATCATTTCCCTTGCTTCTGTTATACTTGAAAAATGGAGAAACTATACAGATGCTTCCGCAATGATCTTCGCAGTAACAGACGGAGTTCCCCATAATACAATAACGCCGATCGCAAGACGCCGCGGCGAGGATTTCGAGATAGATCTTTGTCTGAGGAATAATCTGACAACCAAAGAACACCCCCTGGGGCTTTACCATCCCCATGCACAGCGGCATCATATCAAAAAGGAAAACATCGGTCTTATCGAGGTAATGGGACTTGCAGTTCTTCCGTCAAGACTCAACAGGGAGCTTGATCTGCTCGAAAGCTGTATTATTCAGGGCAGGAATATTTCAGCCGAGGAAAGTATAGCAAAGCACAGCGAATGGGCGTCTTCCTTTGCAGGAGAGCTTGGCGGTAGATCCGCTCAGGCTGTCAGGGACAGGCTTGAGCAGGAGGTCGGAGAGGTCTTTATGCGCGTACTTGAGGATGCAGGAGTTTTCAAACGTACCGACGACGGTAAAGCGGCATTTTTGCGTTTTATTGATACGATCTGAACAGTTCGGAAAGGAATAAAGAAATGATAAATTCAGAGCAGGCGCTAAAAAAGCTCATACAGGGTAATGAAGAATATCTTAATGAAAAACGCAGCGGCAATATTTCCCTGTTGAGAAGGCAGGAAACATTACATGACGGACAGCACCCCTATGCGATAATAATATCCTGTTCGGATTCGAGGGTGATACCCGAAAGTATTTTCAATGCAGGGATCGGTGATCTTTTTGTTATCAGGGTTGCCGGAAATGTTATGGACGATCATCAGCTCGGTTCGGTGGAATATGCGGCGCATCATCTTGATGTAAAGCTTATAGTTGTTCTCGGACACGATCACTGCGGAGCTGTTGACGCCGCTGTTAATCACGATCCCGACGGCTATATAAAGTTCATTACCGATGAGATAAAGAAGGCGATAGGTGATGAAAAGAATGAGTACAACGCGTGTTGTCTGAATGTCAGACACAGCATTGAAATAATCGAAAACAGCTTTGAAATACATAAGGAAGAGGAACATGGTCTGAAAGTCATCGGAGCGGTTTATCATCTTGAAAGCGGAAAGGTAGATTTTGATATTTAGTTATCATACTATACCTGCAATAATACTATTTCTCCCGGATCAGCATTATCCGGGAGATTTTTGTATTATAACCGCAAATTCAAGTGTGCGGTATTGTCTGAAATCAATTTTCGTCATTGTGCAATATTTTAATGTTCGTTTTATATATTTTTGTACAAAATGCTATTTTGGTATTGAAAAAACGTGAAAAATAATGTAATATATTAATAGGTATGTATAGTGGTATAGGTATATCAATTTTTATATGCAAAATGATTATTTGTGATAAAACCTCGCGCTCTGCATTATGAAAAAGATAGGATTGTCCGATTATTTGCGGATAATTATTAAGTTAGGGTGAACCATATGGAGAAATACCAGTTTTCAGAAACTGAAAAGAAATTGATCGAGAGTATTCAGCAGCCTTTAGTTATTTATCAGTATATAAACAAGCGTGTAGTTTCCATTGCGATTTCAGACGGTTTCTGCGAATTGTTCGGATATACTGACCGCAGTGAAGCGCATCATGATATGGATCATGATATGTACAGGTATACGCATCCTGATGATACTGCGAGAATATCAGAAGCAGCCATTCGCTTTGCGAAATATGACGAGCCTTTTGATGTCGTATATCGTACAAGAAGGAACAACTGCGCTTGTTATGAGATGATTCACGCGATTGGAAAGCATTATTTCACCGAATCAGGAGTTCGTCTTGCTCATGTATCGTATACTGATGAGGGTCCGTATTCTCAGGACGGCTGCATAAGCAAATCAAAGCTCAATACAACTATCAGCGGCGTCCTTCATGAAGAAAGTCTGGTCAAGGCAAGCCAGTTTGATTATCTGACGGGGCTGCCGAGTATGACTTATTTCTTTGAGCTTGCGGAGCTTGGCAAGGAATCTATCGAAAAAAGCGGCGGAGTTCCCGCTATGCTTTTTATGGATCTGAGCGGAATGAAATACTTTAATTCCCAATACGGTTTTACTGAGGGAGATAAACTGATCCAGCAGTTTGCGCGCTTACTTGCACATACATTCAATAGTGAAAACTGCTGTCATATCAGCGGAGATCATTTTACCGTATATACTGAGCAAAAAGGACTGTCAGACAGATTAAATAAATTTTTTGACGAATGGAAAACACTAAATGACGGCAAGACGCTTCCCGTAAGGGTGGGAATATACACAAACGATTTACTGAATCTTCCGGCAAGTATAGCTTGTGACAGGGCTAAATTTGCCTGTGACACGATAAGGAATACATTTAAATCCGGGTTCAGTTATTACGATAAGAATCTTAGTGATGAAGCAGAAAGAAAACAGTATGTACTTACAAATCTTGATCGTGCAATAAAAGAAAAATGGATAAAGGTCTATTATCAGCCGATAGTACGAGCTTTCAGCGGTCATGTATGCGATGAAGAGGCTCTTGCAAGATGGATCGATCCGGAAAAGGGTTTTCTGTCCCCGGGATTCTTCATTCCGTTTCTTGAAGAGTCGGGGCTTATATATAAGCTCGATATCTACATGGTAGAACAGGTTCTTGAAAAGATGAAATATCAGCTTGAGAACGGCATTAATATAGTTCCTCATTCGATCAACTTTTCCAGATCTGATTTTGAGGCTTGTGATCTTGTCGAGGAAGTCCGCAGCAGGGTAGATGCCTCCGGGATCCCCCGCAAAATGATAACTATAGAAATAACAGAAAGCGCTGTAGGAAATAATTTTGATTTTATGAAATCACAGATCGAGCGTTTTCAGGAGCTTGGTTTTCCTGTATGGATGGACGACTTCGGCAGCGGTTATTCTTCGATGGATGTTTTGTCGAGTATCAAATTTGACCTTATCAAGTTTGATATGGTGTTCATGAAGAAATTCGATGTTGAGGAAAGCAGAAAGATCATACTGACCGAGCTTATGCGTATGGCGACATCTCTTGGTGTTGACACTGTATGCGAGGGCGTCGAAACAGAAAATCAGGTCGTATTTCTTCAGGAGATCGGATGCGCAAAGCTTCAGGGCTTCTATTTTTCAAAGCCGATACCTCTTGAAACTATTATCGAAAAATATGAAAAAGGGATCCAGATCGGCTATGAAAATCCTGATGATGCGAAATACTGCGAGATTATGGGAAGAGTCAATCTTTATGATCTTTCGGCTATTGCAAGTGATGATGACGGTTCACTGAATCATTTCTTCAATATGCTTCCAATAGGAATAATAGAAATGCAGGATGACAGCGTTCGTTTTGTGCGGAGCAATCCCTCCTACAGATCGTTTATCAAGCGTTTCTTTAATTTCGATATGAATTATGCCAGTGTTAATTTTGCAAAAACAAGTAAAATATCAGGTTTTAATTATATTAATTTTCTCAGGGATTGCTGTAAATCCGGAACACGTCTTGTATATGATGAGCAAATGCCGGACGGTTCAATTGTACATTCATTAGGTAAAAAAATAGCCTATGATCCCGTCAGGAACAGAACAGCCATTGCCGTAGCCGTTCTTTCAATATCGGAACCTGATAAGGGCGCAACATATGCATCAATAGCACGGGCTCTCGCAGCCGACTATTATAATATTTATTATGTAGATCTTAAAACGGATAAGTTTATCGAATACAGCTCGACAGTAGGCGGAGAGGAACTTGCTGTTGAAAGACACGGAGAAAAATTCTTTGAAACTGCCAGACATGATACGATGAAACGCATTTATGAAGAAGACAGGGCTCCGTTCCTTACAGGATTTACAAAGAAAAACATTCTTAATGAGCTTGATCAAAACGGTTCATTTACGTTTACATACCGGATTATTGATTTTGGGGAACCCACATATGTCAATATGAAGATAATGAGAATGAATCCCGATAGGAACCATATTATTATAGGTATCAGTGTTATAGATTCCCAGATGAAACAGCAGGAGCTTCACGATGCAATTCAAAGGGAAGAGATGGCTTATTCGAGGATAATGGCTTTGTCCGGCAGCTATCTTAGTCTTTATACTGTCGATCCGGAAACAAACGGTTATTACCAATATGTTTCTGCTGATGGATACAATAAATTGGATTTAAATAGAAACGGAATAGATTTTTTCAACGACGGTATTCGTGACTGCAGGAAAATTATATATGATGAGGATATAGATCTGTTCATTGATAATTTCAAAAAGGAAAAAATACTTGTTGATATCAAAGAAAACGGTGCGTTCATGTTAAAATACAGGATAATTATGGAAAATGAAATCGTACCCGTATTGTTAAAGATAGTTCCGATAACAGAGAGAAACAAAGAAAAGCTTATCGTAGGTATAAGAAGATGGAAAACAAGATGATATCGTTTTTTTGCAGAAAGGAGCTGTGATATATAAATAATAATATATTAATCAAGAAGGAGAAAAGCATATAATGAAGGGACAACCGCGAAAAAACACTTTAATGCAGCTTCAGGTTGGTATAGTATGGAAGATCGTTGCTTCGTTTGTGATAATGCTGCTGCTGATTCTTATAGTTTATTACTGTAATATTCCGAATCCGAATATGATACTTATAGCAGGACTTGTCCTGTGCTCGGCAATGTTCGGATACGGAGGCGGAATAGTGGCGTCGGTTATCATGCTGTTCTATACTTTGTTCTTTTTCTCGACAGATAACAGTTTCATTCATTTTACCGATCAGAGTTTTCAGAAGGTGATCGTATCCCTTTTCGGAATAACAGCAGATATGATTCTTGTATGCGCGCTGAAAAGGGCGGAGGTAAATGCTTTCAGAGAAATTGATATTCTGACAGAAAAGCTCAGAGAAGAAAACAAACATCTGCATAATCTTTCACTTACAGATGCATTGACCGGTATCAGAAATCGTCTTGCGCTGCGTCATGATTATGATCTTTATTGCAATCATGAGGTAACTGTAATGATGGTCGATCTTGATAAATTCAAAGCCATAAATGATAACTACGGTCATCAGGAGGGCGACAGGATACTGAAAGAAACAGCAGCACTTCTTTCTGATACTTTTGGCTTGCAGCACTGCTATCGTTTCGGCGGAGATGAGTTCCTGGTTATCATTCCGGATATTGACGAAGAATTATTCAAAGAAAGGCTGGATAAAATGATGAAGTCAAGACCGGAGATCAAAGAGAACGGAAAAACTGTACAGGTAGGTTTTTCAATAGGATATGTACATGAAAAGCTCAGCGATAATGATAAACTCAGGAAAATGTTCTCCTCGGCTGACGAGCTTATGTATGAAGCGAAAATGAAAACAAAATCAGAATAATAAGGCAAAGTAATAATCTAAAAAAGTATAATTGTAGTGCGGTATCTTCACTTATTGATACAGTGAAGATACACACTGCAAAAAACAGGCAAACAAGATACAAGGACGGTGTGTATTTTTATGCACCATCAGGTGAAATACACACCGCATGAATTGGGGTGTATATTATGATCAGCGCAAAAAACAATGATAAAAAAGTCAGAAGCAGTAAGAAAAATTTCATACTTGCTCTTATATTGCTTTTATCTACTAATATAATTATGGGCATAGTACTGATGAGCTTGTCCAAAAATTCACTTCGCAGTCAGATCTACAGTCATATGCTTGATGTATCAAATATGGCTGCTTATCAGCTTGACGGCGATGAAATGAGAGATATGAAAGCAGAAGATATCGGCAGCGAAAAGTATAACAAGGCTCTTAAAATACTTCGCTCATATCAGCAAACCATACAGCTTGATTATATTTATGCTGTAAGATCCGATAATGACGGAACTTTCTCTTTTATGATCGACCCTGATCCGGATTCTCCGGGTACTTTCGGTGAATCAATAGAAACAACGCAGGCATTGATAAATGCATCAAAGGGTACTGCAGATGTTGACGATGTTCCTCATACTGACGAATGGGGCAGATTTTATTCTGCATATAGTCCGATATTTGATTCAAAAGGAAATGTTGCCGGTATCGTCGGCGTAGATTTCAATGCAGACTGGTATGACTCAAAGCTTAATTCAAACAGGGCGGTCGCAGTCATAATAACAATTGTTGCTATGACTATCGGTATAATACTTTCGTTTATTATGATGTCGAAGAACAGAAAGCGTTTTAATGAAATGCTGAGAAACCTTTCAGAGCTTGATCTGGTAACGCTGAAGCTTGATTCCATGATAATGAAAAGTTCGATCAAAAAGCTTGATTTTCTGCCGAACAGTGAAAGCAAGGTACTGAAAACACTTGCATCGGGAGAAAGTGACACAAGAGAAGTCAGGAATGAATATGATGAAGTCAGCTCGAGTATTGAAAGTGTATACGAAAAACTCAATAAATATCTTAAATATTTAGATTCTGAGGTATATACAGACAATATGACCGGCGTCAGCAATAAAGCGGCATACAGAAAAGCTGTTAATTCCATAGGGGAGAAGATAAAAGAAGGCAAAGCTGTTTTCTCAATAGGGTATTTTGACATAAACGAGATCACAAATATATATACGATTTACGGATATGAAGCAGGCGATATGGTTATGTATGAAACTGCAAAGGTGCTTATGGATGTTTACGGCAAGGAAAATGTCTTTCATATTACCGGTGATGAATATATTGTTATTGTTGAAGACGGCGACGCAGAAAAAATGGAATACTATTTCAGAAAATTTGAAGAAGGTATTGAAAAATATAATACAGAACACAATAGTCAGAACAGGATCACAGTCGGAAAAGGGTATGTAATATACGATAAGGAAAAATACCCGGACTACCGGAGTGCTTTCATTGCAGCTAAGAAACGATGCGATGAAGATAAGGCAGAATATTTCAAAAGAAAGACTCAGCCGATCGAATAATAATAACTGCATAAAAAAACTGCCGCGCTATTGCGGCAGTTTTTTCGTTATTTGAGTGAATCGAGTTTTTTCTGCAGGTCGATCATATGATTACGGCAAGCGGTGATCTCGCCGGTGTATTTATTGAACCATTCAACATCGCGTTCATCAGGAGTTTCCTGCAGAAGCACCGCCTGAACCAGAGCCGACTGTGATCTTGAACGTTTGCGCTCGATCTCGTCGATCGTCTGGCGGCAGATTTTGATTTCTTTTTTCAGTTTATGTTTTTCAAAATAGTTACCCATAGCAAATCCCTCAAAATCCTTTCTTGTTAATGGAATCTACGACTTTGGCTGCTTCATCATATCCTTTGTCGAGATTCTGGCTCATATCTGTAACAGCTGTTCTGATATCTTCAAGAGTATCTTTTTTTTGAATCTGTTCCGGATATTTCATCATGCAGGTCTGCAGTTCATTGACAGTACGTTTCTGGTCATCAGTCAGACCGGTCATAACGAAGGCAAAGCTGTTTGCACTGCTGTAATCGGAAAGGATCCTGCGGTATCTCAGCGGAAGATCACCCTCGGCGTCCAGATAGGAATCAATATTGGCTGATGTCTTGATAAGATAATTATTGAACTGTGCGCGATATGTTTCCTGTACCCGATGTGTTTCGTCGATGTAAAGTCCGATGAAGATCAGAAGAGCGATCAGTGTTATAACAAACAGTACGATCGCGCGGATCATACGACCTTTCATTATTTTTTCCTGTGTCACTGTGCGTTCACCTCTTCATCAGACTTATTATCAACATTGCCATCATTATCAGCATTTGCATTTTCTTCGGAGGTATCATCTTCCTCTGAGGTGTCTTTTCCTTCGGAAGTATCATCATCTCCGGAGGTATCTTTTTCTTCGGAGGTATCATCATCTCCGGAGGTGTCTTTTTCTTCGGAAGTATTATCTTCTCCGGAAGTATCATCTTCTCCGGGAGGATCCTCACCGGTGTTTTCAGGCTTATAATTTTCTGCAGCAAGCCGTTTCTTTTCGGCTTCTATTGCTTCGCGCATACGTTTTTCATATTTTTCCTTTGCTTCTTTATCTTTGTCCTCAGATGCTTCCTTACGAGCTTGTTTGCCTATCTTTATCATAGATTTCAGCTCATAAAGCGAGATCAGAGTCAGAGGTATCATTACAAGCAGCAGGAACAGCTTGTGAGTATCGGCAAAGGATCCGAGCCACATATAGAATCCGGACTTACGGACATATATACCGAATACATTGGACGGTTTAACGGGTATCTGATCGTTTACGGGATTAGCATCTCCTCTTGTGACGAAGGTTCCGTCTCTGCCGATCCATGCGATTCTGTGGGTGACAAGCTTGCCCTTGATATCCTCCTGATCGGAATAGAAGGAAATGATATCATCTTTTTTAAGGGTAGCCGGATCACACTTTTTAACTATAATATAATCATTAACATGAAGTGTTGATTCCATGCTTCCGGTTTCGACCCTGAGAATACTGTATCCGAAAATATCGACCGGATGACCGATGATCGTGCAGGCAGTAACATATATAGAGAATACAACAGAAAATCCAAGCAGGAATAAAAGCAGACCGTTAAGCAAACGCTTATACAGCTTTCTGTCTGATAAATCTATCTCATCACGCCATGCCTTATACCGTTTTGTCTCGCTTACGAACCAGCGGCGGATGTGTTCAAATATGCTTACATGATATTCTCTGTAGAGAGCGCGCATCTCTCTCTGTATCTCAGCCTGCTGCTCAGGCGTATACTTTGATTTGTATACCGGCCTTGGCTTGTTTTTGCGGTCTTTCTTGCGCTTGCGCTGGAATTTGCGATCCTGTATACTACGCATAGTGCGGTACTTGAAAGTCTGCGCATACTTTTTGTAGTATACTTCCATTCTGGTTCGTTTTTCTTTTTCTTTTGCTTTCTTTTCGCGCTTGTCAATAATTTGCTGACGGCGCTCCTTGAAATCCGGACGGTCCGTGTCTTCCGGTATGATTCCGAAAACCATAGCCAGAATATACCTGATAAGACGAATGAGCATCCAGAAAGGATTTCTTGAATATTCGCGGCGGATCTGTTTAAAGGGCTTGCTTTCAAAGTACTTGCGCTCTGCTTTAAGCCGCTGTGCGCGTTCCGTTTCGGCGCGTTCCTTTTCACGCTGCTGCTGTTCCCGTTTCATACGGGCTGCAACCTCTGCCGGAGATTCGTTTTCGGGAAGTTTCTTTGCTGCGGCAACCTCCGGGGGAGATTCCTTCGCTTTGATATCGGAAGCAGTACCCAGTTCGGAGCGGACACGTTTCTTTTCTTCTGCGATGCGTATTCGTTCGCGTTCCTTAGCCTCTTCAGCCTCACGCTGCTTCCGTTCTTCCTCGAGTCTGGCTTTTTCTTCCTCTTCCTTTTTGCGTTTTTCCTCGAGAAGCCGCAGACGTTCCTGCTCCATACGTTCGCGTTCGCGTTCTGCTTCTTCCTGTTCTCTTCGTTTCTGCTCGAGCATTTCCTGGATAAGCCGTTCCTGTTCGGCTTTTTCCGCTTCAATGCGTTCAAGCTCAGCCTGACGTTCTGCTTCAATGCGTTCTTCTTCAAGCCGCCTGCGTTCCATTTCCTCGGCAAGTCTTTGTTCTTCCAGTTCCTTTGCCCTGAGTTCTTCCTGATAGTTTTGTTCTATCTGAATAGCAAGTTCGATCTGCTGAAGTATCTCATCTGCATTTTCGGGGACGGATTGCCTGAGCTGCATATCGCTTGTCTGTGTGATATAGCCCGAACCGCCTTTTGACGTAGAGTCAAATCTTGTACTGACATCTTCAAACAGTTTAACTATCTTCGGAGCAACAGGCTCAAGCTGTCTTACTTCCATCAGTTCCTGATCCGGAGAAACAGAGGATCTGAAAAGCAGCAGATGCAGACCGATCAGTTCATAGAAATCATTAATGAAGTTTTCATTCGGCTGGACAGCCGAATCCTCAATATTGATCTCATAACCGACTTTATCATAGCTTTCGATATACTGCCAAAGTGTAAGGCAGGCTTTGAGGTCAACATTTTTCATAATTGCGTTGGTACGCATTACCGGGGGACGGATATATGTGCTGCCGAGTGTCTGGCATAATTCAGACCCCTTATAACCTTCAATGACCTTTTTAAGCTTTTCGACTCTCTGCCATATCGTATAGCCGCTCCGGTCCCTGGTTTCAAGACTGTGTTCATTTTCAATATGAACTTCAATCTTCATTTTGCCGCCGTTGCGGTCGTCGATCGAGGTATTGAAACCGAGTGTGAATACTTCCTCGTCCTTTGACACCTTTGCGAGCTTTTCATAACGCATGGTTATGAAGATATAAAGTCTGTCGATGAGCGTATTTACAAATTTATTTTCATATGTCATAAGGCTTTCTTCCTTATGAACATTAAGTATTTTCGACGGAGTTATCTTACCGGTTTTTTTATCAATGCTTTGTATCAGGTCTGTATGCTGAGCCAGATGCTTTACAGATTCTACGGTAATTTTTTTCGATAGTGCTATAGGAACAATCTCTTCAACGTCCTCGATCGTTCTTCTCGGATTACGCAGGACATTGTCTACATGAATAAGTCCCTTTTCGATCGCCTCGACCCAGGAAGAGTCAATGACCTTCTGCATTACAATGCGGTTAAGAGCAAAAGATCCTTCCGTGCCTTTGAGAATGTTCATCAGCGATTTGAATTGCGGATCATCTTTATACAGATCCATTACTTCATTGTGTTCCTGATCATATTCGTCACGGTATGGATTTTTTTCTTCATCGCTCACTTCATTCTCACCTGCCGATCATTATTATTTCGGGATATATCTCATCTGTTCACAGCATTAAGCTCAGACAGACAAATATCCCATTGAAAGTTTGTCCTGCCCCTTTGGAGCAGGACAAAGCTGAACCTGAAATAATGAGGAAAATAGCCTCAGAATAGTTTTTGCAGTCTTTGAAGGTAAGCGATGGATTCGCCCATTTTATTCTTACCGAAGAGTTTTTGCAGATAAACGCAAAGCTCTTTCAGTTCTTCACGGAGCATTGCAAGGTTCAGAGATTCAAACTTACGGAAAATTTTTGTAGCGAGCACATAGTCAATACCATCAAGTTCATCGCCGCCGCAGGCAACATAAACAGGAACAAACAGTCCCATCTGCTTAAGAATACGGTTACCGAAAGCGACACGGAGCTTTTCAATTACCCACAGGTCGAGCTGATGGATTTTCTTGAGGTTTTCCTGAGAAATAGGATACATCTTAAAGGCTTCCTCAAACATAGCGTTAAGATGAGAAAAGCTGAGCCGCAGGGGAGGAGTATCCGGAGCTTCAAATGCGATACCTTTTTCATCAAGGTTGATAGGCTGAGCACGGTCGTAAACCTTATCAGAAATAGCAAATGTGGAGTCGTCGTTATTTGCAGTACCGATATACCATATATTCTGCGGAATATGGATCTTGCCGTGATCGAGCTTGACAGGGTCAGTACTCCATGCATTTGGCACGATATCGAGTTCCCATTCATCTGCATTGGGCATTTCAAGAATGGAGAGCATTTCTGCGAAATAGTACTCAATACGCGCAATGTTCATTTCGTCGAGGAGTATCAGGTTGACGTCATCATTGTAGCCTGATGAATAAATACGTTTAAGAACCTCTGTTTCGTTGAAGTTCTTTGTAAATTCGTTGAAGTAACCGAAAAGCTCGGTACGGTCACGCCATGAAGGCTGAACAGATGCGATAGTAGTATCGACCTGCAGGAATTTACCGAATGAATAGGGAAGAGATGTTTTACCTGTACCGGAAATACCCTGGAGAATAATAAGCTTTGTCGAAGCCATACCAGCAAGGAAAAGTCTGATAGTTTTCTGGTCGTAGAACAGGTGCATTCTTGAGCAGGCAAAATTGCGATACCGCTCTACAATACCTTCGAGAGTGATCTCATTGTCATACTCAGGCGGTATGAAGTTGGAATAGAAATTGTCCACTTCCATGAGCTTTGAGAAACGCCGCTCGGTGGTCTTGACAATACCTGCCTCGAGCTCCTGCGGAGCGCCCTCTTCGCCTTCTGCGGGAATACCGTCCGGGGAATAAGTTCCGCCGGAAGCAAGAGAAAGCCTTGCGCTTCCGGGGACGCCGATCTGAGCGACCTTCATAGCCATGATCTCGTCTTTTTCCTTGACCATTTTTATAACGCGCTGCTGGAGAATAGCGATCTCCTCCAGAAGGTCTTCATTGCTTACAATGGAATGACGGAAACGGATATATTTCCGTATTGCAAGAATGATGATGAATATGACAAGCAAAAAGATAGCAATGACTATTATGATCGCCAGAACGGAAAGGATCCATTCCAAAGCGCCGAACTTAGTCGAATATTCCTTGAATAAGTCTACATATTTTCCTATATTGAAAATTTGTTGTATTCCTGCCCATAATCCGATGAACATCTGCGCAAAGCCCTGCAGTATCTCGGATATGAAGGCGAAAAACCATTTCAAAAAATTATCCATAGCATTTCCTCCTATTGCGGAGAATAGAGTTTATTTTTTATCGTCCTGAGAATCAGATTGTTTTTCTTCTTGTTTTTCTTCGCTCGGAGGAGCTTCTTCCTCCGGCTTTTTTTCCTGATCTGTCTTATCGGGTCCCGTTTCATCAGCAGGATTTGTATCTGCTTTGTTTTCAGCCTCTTTTTCCTTTTGTGCAGCAAGGTATTCCTCAATAGCGCGGCGTTTTATTTCTTCCTCGTCAAGCTGGGGTTCGGGCTGCGGATTCTTTACCTTTATGACAGTAACGATAAATTTGTACAGCTCGAACAGGAAGAACAGAGCCATAGGAATAAGTATGCAGACAAAGAAACCTACCTTTGTGCGCAGGAAAGCCATGATATTTCCGGCGCCGGTCAGTTTGATATTAGTCCATTTACCGATAAGCTCAGCCTGATATGCCGGCAGATCATCGTCGATGGGGTTATTGTCGCCTCGGGTGATAAAGCTGAGGCTGTTGCCGGTATCGTTGATACTTACGATACGGTGGGTATTTTTAACTTTTTTTCCGTCGATAAGCGTCCAGAATGTGATGACGTCATCGACCTTTAAGCTTTTCGCGTCGTCGATCTGTTTACAGATGATAAGGTCGCCCTCGTTGAAGGTCGGGCTCATTGACTGAGATTCGACTGTCAGGGGAATGAATCCGAAGATATTCGGAACACCACCGCTGTTTGACGAAGAGAAAACGAGGATAGTAACAAGCAGCGCCAGAATGACAATTAACCATAGAACTACATTGCCGATAATTTTAAGTGCCTTTTTCATGATCAGGTTCTCCTTTAATTTTTACGTTGATTCAGTTATATGGAAATTCATTCCAAATTTGATGGTTCCACCGACGATATCGTCAATACAGTCGGGGTCATTACCCTCGAGCCATATCACGACGGTATATTTGTCTTTTGCTTTTGCTTTAAATCCATCGGCTTTGGTTTTCATTACTATAGTAGAGGAGAGAAATGTTTCGTTGCAGTCGCTTTCCTTACCGCCGCCGTTGGATTTTGTTTTTCCGTAGACAGTTTTATTGCCGTTTTTATAAACTGCAACACGGATAGCCTCATCGACATTTTTTGTAACATTCTCGATATTTAGTTCGCCCTCATAAGAAATAGTGTCATCGCCGGAGTTTATCAAATAGAATGTATAGGCGATATAATTATCACTGTTATGGGCGCCGTTGATCTGGTCTACGTTTGCAGGGATATCATTACCGCTGATATTTGTCATATTATAGACGATATCGGCATTGAGTACGGACTGAGAAATATCGTAGTCGGGAGTTTCCGATAGGGTAAGACCCTGCTTGACCATATCGTATTTGTCGATACGGACGGTAAAGCTGCCGAATTTGGAGTAGAAGTAAGAAATAGCGTAAGCGGCGGCTACTACCATGATAAGGATAAGGGTTATAAGAGCGAGGATACGGATAAGGATCTTGTATCGTTTAGTTTCTTTTGCGGTACGCCGCAGTTCAAGGACATCCCTGATATCGGTATCATTGCTTTTACCTTCTTTATTTTTCTTTTTCTTTTTCTTTTCGTTAGGTTCTTCTTTAGTTTCTTCTTTTACCTCTTTTACCTCATCAGCCACATGAAAACACCTCCGTTCGTTCAGGATGAATAATATACAGATGTAAAGAATATATATTTACAGTCTGTACAAAAGCGAGGATAGATCAAGAAAAATACGATCAACAATTGTAAATGTATTCACTTAACGAAGAAATATTCATAATAATTTATTCAAGCAGCTCGGAAAGCTGCACATAATCGCCCGAAAGTGGGCCGGCGCAGTAATTGCAGCCGAATTCATAGAAAGCCTCTGCCTGGGTACTGTTTTGCACGCCGTCAGCGATAGGCTCCATACCGAGGTCGTTAATAAAGGTTATGATAGAATTAACAGCCTGATCGGTACGTTCCTTTTTACCCACGGAATAGGTAATAGACGGGCTGAGCATAACGTAGTCAACGGAAAGCTCGGAAAGTCTGATATAGGGGCAGCTTATCTCACCGAAATTTTCGAGGATAATATGGTAACCTCTGCGGCGGAGCCTTGCGGTATTATCTGCGGCGACGGAATCGGACTGATAGAGAGTCTGTTCCGGAATTTTAAAGCATATAATGTTAGGGGTAATTTTGCTCTGTTCGCAGATCTTATCAGCGAGGGCGGAAGCCGTGCTGTCCCTGAGGATACTGAGCGGCATATCAATGCAGATCCAGTTAAAGAAGCGTCCTGATTCTTTCAGATTGCGCAGAGCCTCAGCGAGCTGCAGCAGTTCAAGGTGGAACAGATCTGAGCTTTTGTTGTTTTGTTCTGCGACAGGGCGGAAAGATTCAGGCATAAGGATACCGAGCCCGGGGGTATTAAGGTGTGTACGCGCGAGGTAGCAGACAGTTCTGCCGCTTGCGATATCGCGCAGAGGGCGGTAATTAAGCTCAATTGCGCGCAGACCGCCGACGTTAGTACGGGTTTCGGGCATGAGCGCACACTCCTTTCGGGGGAAAAATACACAAATTTAAAGACATATATAAGTATTCTACCATATATTACTACAAAAGTCAAACCAAAGAGAGGGGTATATGAAAAAAATTAAAACAATAATTATTTCTGAATTTTCTTATAAATGTATTGACAAAATTATATAAAACTGGTACAATATAATCAATAGTATAGCAGCATTGCGACTACGGTGCTTAGTGAGGAGCAAAGCTCCCGACAACTACATTAAACTAACTATATTAATACGAGAAAGGAAAATGCTTTATGAAAAAGACAGAAAACAAAAAAAGCAGAAGCAGCGCGAAGAAAAAGCTAATACCGGCAACGTGTATGCTTTTGGTTTCCGCTACTATGCTCGCAAGCTCAACGTATGCTTGGTTCACCATGAATAAGGAAGTTACTCTTACCGGTATGGAAGTAAAGGCAACAGTTGGTGATTCACTGTTGATTGCAAATTCTACAAAGGGTACAGCTCACGCAGCTGAAAACACATTTGCAAAGGGAACGAATTTTGCTATTACTGGTATGCTTCAACCTGTGTCAACAGTAAATGCAGCAAACAATTCATACTTTTACACATACGATGCAAAGGCGGATGGTAGCAAAGCATCAGATACTGCTCAGATTGCATATACTGCAGTAACATATGGTGAAAATGCAAATGCATACAAGGTTTCTACTGATGGTGGTACTAATTATGATTATGATGCATTTGTTGATTATGTTGTAGAGTTGAAGGCCATTAACTCTGATTCAGCTAATGCAAAAGAGCTTAGATTGACTAATTTGAACCTTTTATATGATGGAGTAGTTCTTCAGGATCATGCTTATCGTGTAGCTATTTTCCAGCAAGATGGAGATAATTCTTCTAATATTATTAATCCTACCTACACAGCTATAGCTGATACAGCTGGAGCCAACAATATTTTTGCTTATACAGATTTCGATTATTTCGGAACTGATGACAATGCGGAAGGCGTTGCTTCAACAACAACTAAGGGAGCGATTGTTCCTGATGTAAATAATGAGGCTTGGACAAAGGTTATTCCTGCAGGAAAAACTGATTACACTAAGTTAACGATCAGGCTTTGGCTTGAAGGCGAAGATACAGACTGCTATTCATCCAAGTTCCTTACTCTAAGCAAGGAATGGACATTAGATCTTAAGTTTGAGCTTGCTGATGGAGCTTCAGATACCACAACAACAGCTGCGACTACAGCTATTAATAGCGGAATAAAGGCTTCTGCAACAGATGCTGGTGTAGCTTCACTCTCCAGTCCTCACACAAGTGCTCAGGCAGTTTCTTATCAGTGGTACAAGGATAACCTTGGTGCATTGCCTGATACCGAAGTTTCTGGTCAGACCTCCGGTACTTATTCCGGTACGGCTGGAAATGTTTACTGCGTAATCACTACTGAGAGAGGAACCAAGTATAGGACCAATACTATTACAGTTTCGTAATCCAAGCGTAAAACAATAACAACTAACTAAACACCCACGTCCCCCGGATCACAAGTCCGGGGGATTTTTTTCTTGACTGCGACTGGGCGGGGTGGTTTTTGCGGTAAAATGCGCTTGACGGAAAATAAACTTGTATTGTATAATATAGAAAAGGGGGTATCGCTATGAGTACAAAAGAATTATTGCATAATGCAGTCGATGAAATGACGGAAGATAACAAGACGGAAGCTCAGAAAGCATTTGAAGAACTTGAAAGATTAAGAAAGCCTTTTACAACTATAGAAGATGGTGATGAAAAAGAATTGTTCTACAAATACCTTGAAGAAAAGTACAATAGTCTTGGGTAAAAAGAGGGGGTGTTTTTATGAGCACAAGAGAAATAGCATACAACATTTTTCAACAGCTTACAGAAGAACAGCTTAAAGGCTTTATCGCTATGTTTAAGGACTATTTTGTACAAACTCAAAATAACGAACAGTGTGAAATTAATGAACGAAGGGAAATTCTTGAGTCGATTCAAGAGTTGTTTAGACCAATGCCTGACCTTGATTATGAAAAAGAACTTGAACGATATAGAAAGGAGAAGTATGGCGTATGAAAATTTTAATTGATACGAATGTCATACTTGATCTTATATCTGTCAGAGAGCCATTTGTAAATGATTCCCGAAAAATCATAGAACTGTGTACCGATCAGCAATCCGAGGGTTTTATTGCTGCTCATTCCGTTATGAATATGTTCTACATTCTGCGTCATGAACTTCCGTTGCAGGATAGAAGAAAGGTACTGCTCGGTTTTTGTAAATTGCTCACCGTAGTCGGCATAGACGAAAAATTGATAATTTCTGCTCTTACAAATGAAGATTTTTCCGATGTTGAGGACTGCTTGCAGATAGAATGTGCCAAAAGCTGCGGCGCACAATATATCGTTACAAGAAATATCAAGGATTACACAAACAGCACCGTCCCAGCTATCACACCCGATGAGTTTTTGAAATTGATTTGATACCCCCACCCCGTCAGGCTCCGGCTTGACGGGGTGGTTTTTACTCCCACCGTCATATGCGCTGCCGTCCCCTTCGGAGAGGGGGATATCTTTTTCTGTACAAAAAAATAACTACGGCAAATATAAGCCCTCAATATGAATTATTATATTGTATGTAAAGAAAAAAACTTTATATTAATTCCAGTGTCATAAAGTAATACACTTTACAAAATTACTCTTTGACCTTTCTGTATTTTCGATAATTCTATCTCATTTCAAGTGATAATAACCTTATAAAATCTTATACGATATGACAAAAAAACATATTTTTATTTGTCATAATTAATAAAATATTTTTTTGGCTATAATAATACCTCATTAAAGTTGACAATCAGCATCATTTTATACTATAATTAATATATATATATCTAATACAAATATAATCCCGTTTTATGTCATTAAGACAGTATAGATTACACAAAAAAATGTGGGGTAATGATTATGAAAAACATATTTACTAAATGGAGGAAAGCTACAGCGTCACTGCTTGCAGTGATCATGATTTTTGCGTCTATTCCGCTGAATCTTATAGTCGACGCAGGCGACCAAACTCCTTCTGATAACGGTATCGGCGTTATTAATAATGCATATGCGGAAAATACCGATCACAACTGCTATAAAGTCGAGTTTTTCAAGGCAGACAGCAACACTGCAGTTTCTCATTCCGAGTTTTCTTTCGGTACTGGGGCAAATGCTGTCTATATCGGCGCTAACGGTATGTTTGACGTTAATAAAGGCGCCTATGTTGATCTTCTTCAATGCGATGATATCAAAGAATTTATTGATAGTCAAAACATTACCAAGGTCAAGATCTCGTTTATTGCCTCCGGTATTTCTTCTAATCCGAAGGATTATCAGCTTTATTCCGTGACATCGTCTGCACCTTCTTCTGTTATAGAAAATAATGTTGCGGTATATAATATCACCAAGAAAAAACAGGCTACCGACAGCTCCGGCAATCCGATCTTTGAAAATATTGTAGACCAGAACACAGGAGAAATAACCGGAACCAGACCTGTACTTGTCGATGTAAATGTCGATTCATCTGATTACAAGCTTTTTACCTTTACATCAACCGAGATCATAGATCATGAAGTTGTTGTCAACTGGCGTGATACCGATCCTTTGGTTCGTCCCGATCTGTCTTTCGACATTACACGGTCATATTCTTCGGTTACTTCCGAGGCTGTTACAGTTTCTTCCCCGACAATTGTTTCGGATAGCAGCAATAAATCTGTTTATAATTATTCTGTTCCTAAATACAATGAAAACAATGTAGAATATAATTATACCTCTGCTGTTTCATCTTCTGTCAATCTGTCTCAAAAGGGAAAAGAATACAGATATGAAGCTACGAAAGATGAACATAATAATACAATTGAAAATAGTTTTACATTTTACGGTAAGAAGAGTTTCGACTGCAGCATAAAATGGCTTCAGGGTAAAAACAATAAATCTGTCCCGACCGTAGAAGAAATAAGGAATTATATTAATATATATTTTGATCTATATAATGAAACTGTTCTTGACAATCAGGGAAATCCTACGACCGTGACGATTTCGCCTGATAAAATAACCATAACGAGAGATGAAACGACAGGCACAGCTCATGTCAGCATTTCCGGTCTTGATGAAATAACGAGTGATGGCAAGGCGCAGGTTTATTATTTAAAAAGAAAAGATAATACAGACATACCTCTTGGTGATAGCAGCGGAGATGTATGGAAGGTCACAGCTGAAAACCTCGGTGTCAATTCCTCTGATGTAGAAAAAGTATATCAGGGTGCTACTATCAATAATTTAAAAAGCAATACAGTAAGCTTTACTGCAAATATAAACTGGACTGATGAATCTAATCAGACTCAAAGACAAGGTCTGCAAGACGCCGAAAAACCCGTTCTTGATCTCTGGCGTTATGCCGCTACGGGGGATAGCAATGAAAAAGATCGCTCTGCGCCCGTTATGACCGGTAAAGTACCCGTAACAGGTACTAATGACTTCGTTAGATTTAATAATCTCCCTAAATATGACAGAAACGGCGACCCGTATGTTTATTATGCGAAAGAAAAATTTACATCTGCTCTTTCATCTTACGAAGCCGTTTATGATCCTGTTTCTCCAAGTGGTAATATCCCATCCGGATCGGTCGACAGCGGCGGTACGATCACAAATAAATTATCAGGCACAAGGGTATTTACTGTAGAAGCAGAATGGAAAGCCGCAGCCCGTCAAGGCGGCGACGCGACCGTCACATATCAGGTTCTGTATAAGAACAGCAATAATGAATGGGTTCATGTTGAGCTGGATGATGTTGACGACAACGGTAATCATCTTGACGCAAACGGTAATGTTACTACAAATACTGCTCAATACAGCAAAACAGGCAAGCTTACGATCAAGAATTTCAAAGCGGAAACAATGTCCAAAACCGCTCAGTTTGCTGCACTTCCGCAATATGACGCTAACGGTAAAGCAATAGAGTACCGTGTTGTACAGACGAGCGTATCAAGAACTGATAATAGTATTACTTCAACTCCGATCACAAATGAAATTGCTTCGGGTACCACGACGGTTACCATGAACGGTGATGAATATGACATTATTGTTTCAAATAGCGGGGATAAATATCATTTCACATATCAGCTGACCGGCACGATGCCGCTGAAAATAGTTAAAGTATGGAATGATGATCCATATGCCGCAAAACATCCCGGTGAACAAATTCCCGATCATCATAGTGACACCGTACAGGCACTTGTTAAGCAATTTGATTTTGATACAAATGCTTATGTTGACTATTCTTCACAGGATTCCCATTATAATGAAGATGGTACTTTCCATATAACAAATACTGATAATCCGAATATTTCTGGTAACACACAAACGTGGTGGATCAATCTTGATGTTCCGATCTATGACGAAAATGGTCACCAGTATCAATATACTGTTACCGAAAAAAATACATTCCCGCATTATGATATGACTGTCGGGTATCAAAGAGTACCTAATTCAGAAACTAATAAAAATGAAGAAGTATATACAATTACCAACAAGTACTCTCCCGATGAAGGAGCTAATATCGTCCTGAAAAAAGAATGGCAGGACGATGGCGACCTTCTGCACAGAAAGGATATGACTATCCATTATAATGAGCATTTAAACGGTACGGCAGGCAGTTCGACATTAACCGAAGAAAATGTCTGGGAAACCCATCCCGGCAGATATAAGTATTATACCTATGATTCTGATCATTTTACTGAGCGCAACACAGGAGGAACATACACATCTGTCGCTCATATACATTATGATTATTCAATTACAGCTACATTCACGGATCTTGAAGCCGGCACATATAAACTGCTGCAGAAGCAAGAAGACGGAACATGGACAGAACTTCAGAATAAAACTATTACCTCAGCGACTGACAGTTTTTCTCAAATTCTGAATAATTCCAAACAGCCGTTAAAGCTGCAAAAACAGGTTCCTGACAGTAACGATCCTCCTGCTACAACATGGCAGAATATTACCGCACTAACCGATAGCAATATTACATTCAATGAAACAGCAACCTTTAATGTTGACACAAGCGGAGATACAGCAGGCGAAATAAATATTAATTATTCCGGCAAAAAGAACAGTAATGTTAACCCAAAAGGCTGGATGATTGATGCTATTCTTTCGCACTATCCTTCTTCTTCTACAGATCAAGATCTGAAAACGAGTAATTTCATAGGATTTGATGATCTGGTAGGTGTATATAAGGACGATGATCACTATTATGCTGTTGAACAAAAATTCGACGGCGGCAATACCGTTACCTTTACCAACACCCGAATCGGTGTTGTCAGCTACAAGGTCGAGCTTGAATGGCTTCTCGGAGATTGGATCACAAATAATCCCAATAAAAATGTAAGAGTAAAACTGATCCCAAAGGTAAACGGTGTCCCCCTGAAAAACGACAATGATCAGGACATTTCTATAGAAAAGGATATACCGATATCATCTGCTGTCAGTGAATATTACCTGACCAATCTTCCGAAATACAATGACAAGGGTGTAATAATAGATTGGGTATTGGAAGAAATATCTGTGGCCGATCAACCTGTTTCTTCGGGACATTGTACACTTAACGGTCATAACTGTGACGTAACAGTTTCTCATCCTGCTTATTCTTACGGAACTGATTCTCATTCAGATGACCTCATAACCGTAAAGCTTACCAATAAGTTTTCTGAACCAACAACGGCAACGATAAATAAGGTATGGTTTGATGACTCCGACATTCTCAATTTGCGAAGCGATACCTATATCAAGTTATATCGCAGACACAAAGGCACTTCGGATGATTTTATCCCACACGACAATGTTGAATATGCCTGGTCGGGTCAAGGAGATAATTGGACCTATACCTTCACCGGACTTCCGAAATATGATGATGCTGGTTATGAATACGAGTATGCTATTTTAGAGCTTCCGATTCAGGACTATTCTACAACAAGATATTCTCATTATAACGAACAAGGTAATAATGACGAATTATCTTCTCTTGGACAGAATCTTGTTCCCTCGGGCGGATGTTTTGTTGATACTCTTTTTGGCAAGGTAGTTATCAAAGGTGAAAAGCTCTGGAATAATATTCTTGATGATTTCTCTCATTCGCATTATCCTATTGCAAAGATCAAACTTTTCAAACGTGATAAATACCAAAAAGACGCCAACGGTGCATATATTTTAGACAACAATAGTAATAAACAGCTTACAACGGATTCTGATAATACAGAAATAGGTCATACAACGATCTATAAGGGCGACAATAAATATGTTTTCAAGCCCAATGAGATCGATTCCCCCTATTATCTTCTTTCTGGAACCACTCCGTTAACTGAAAGTGTTACATTTGGTTCTGATACTATTTCTTCTTTGGTGCTTCCTAAGTTTGACGAATACGGTTCTCTTATTTACTATAGTCTTGACGAGGAGAGTATAAACGGTTATACCTTCAAGATCAGCAATGATGAGATCGTCAATGAATTTAACGGCGGTCGTCCCGTTGAGATAACAGTAACCAAGAAGTGGGAGAATATGAACTCTGATTCGATCTATCCCACAATAAAGCTGGTTCTTCATCAGATATTGTTTGCTAAGGTTACGAATGACAATGGCGAAATACTCCAGAATGATGGCACTTATGTTTCTGAACCTCAATCTACCGCCCCTAAGCTTACCCCCGTTGAATATGCAACCTACGAGAAGATCCTTACAAAGGATATTATGGCAGGTGCATCATCGGATCAGACTTTATCTGTTGAGTCCAACGGAGATTGGGTCTATACCTTCGGTAAGATCAGCTCGATCGGAGCCGACGGAAAAGTATACAGGTACAATTCCAAGGAGAATCTCAGGGAGATCGCTCCTGACGGTTCATATTTTCAGTATTATATCACAGAGGAGCTTTCAACTTATGAGGGCGGTCAGCCTGTAGAGCTTAATGCTCTGGACAATGGTGATAATACCAAAACATTCCTTGGTAATTTTTACGCAAGAAATGACATACAAACTACCATAATACAAACTAATGATACAAATAATTGCAGTAATCTTGATGATAAATACGGAACCGGTTTTACTATAAGATCTGAAATTGACGGTTTCAAAGTCAAGGAATTTACACAGCCGGCCCAAATCAATGGCAGCGAAGCATCAGGAGTTGATATAATCCAGAGAAATGCTTCTATCAAGAACAGCTACGAGCCGGAGGTAATGTCATATCAGGGAACTATCGATGTCAGCAAAAGCTGGGTGAACTATACCGGAAATGATGAAAACCCTCTTAACGTAGAGTTTACGGATGTAAAAGACTATGCGGTAATTATAAGCCGAAAGACTGCCAAAATCGGCGAAGAAAAACTTTTCAAGGTCAATACCAAAAATTCAAGTACTGGTAAACCTGCTGTAAGCATTGAAATACCCTCTGAACATCAAAGCGAATTTAATATTACCGAAGGTGAAATGACGGCTTATAAATCAAATGGTTCAATTGCCTCTTCCGGCGACACAATAGCTTATTATGAGGAAACTATCCATTTCAAAAAGACGGTATATACCGGTTTTAATGATACTATTCCTGTAAAATTCAGAATTTACAAAAGGGAAAAAACGGACGACGATTATCAGACAATGCATAATAAGATCGAAATACACGGTCTTGCGATTTATGCACAGGACGCAACGAAGTATACATATGTAATTACAGAATATACTCCGGAGGCAAATACAACCGATCCGATGAATTCCTATATTCCGAAATATCAGACTGCTTCCGATACATGGAGTAAAAATCCAGTAGGCAAGAAGATGGATGACTACAATCAAGCCGATTTCAGTTTAAGAAATGAGCTGAAAGTATTCACTCTTAATCTTTATAAGGTTTTCGGTAAGAAGTATGAGGAAAACAATACTACTCAACGAGCAATTCTTGATCCCGCGGACTATTCTCAGTATTTCAATGATGAATTTGTAGATCAGCTGCGTTTTGAGATCTACCGTAAAAAGGGAACTGACGGAGAATTTGAAAAGTATTATTATGCAGATGGCAAAGACGCCAATGATCAGTATTCCGTAAAAAAAAGTGGTGAAAAATACATCAAGCAATTCAAAGATCTTCCTGCATACAGCCCCGAAGGAATACTTTATTATTACCAGATCCGTGAAGTAGGTCGTCCTGAAAATGCTCAATACACAATTAAATATACAAATAATAATAATTCATTTGGTACTGATCCATACACATATGTATACTGTAGCGATAACAGTTCTTCCAAGAATACCTATGTCCGCAACGTATTTAATGCAAAACAGATCAAAGTAAACAAGTATTGGCAGGATAACAATAATTCAGACGGTATGCGTCCGTCAAATGTTCTTGTTACGATAAAAGAAAAAGTTCCTGCGGACAATGATCATAGTTTTAATGGCACAAATGTTGATATCTATAAAGTTCTGAAAAACGATACCTCTCCCAAGTGGCAGCAGACAGTTGAATTGCCGAATTATTATTATAACGGAGCAGATCCGGTATTTGGTCTTGAGTACGGTATTGAAGAAACAAGGAATCTTACCAGCAGTCAGCACGGTGCTTATATTTATAATCTGACTGAAAAAGGTTATAAGACTCCTGTTTGCAAATACAAACTATCTGATAATACAGAGTCGGAGTTTGACGATACTACAACAAGAATTGCAGTATCAGGGGGGACACATGATCTTAAAGAACTGAATGTCTATAACTCCAAAGACCCGGTAAACTGCAAACTGAACTTTGACAAGGTATGGGACGACATCAGTAATCAATGGGATCTCCGTCCCGATACGATCTATGTCAAGCTCCTGAGAAACTCTAAGGAAGTTTTTACTGTCAGCTCAACGAATAATATAATGATCCCGGGAAGTAAAGCCACAGGCGGAATTCTTACTGCCGAGATCAGGAATCTTGATAATGATGCTGAATATCAGGTTGTCCGCAGTGTAGTAGACAGCAATGATCCTACCAAAATAAACTGGGATGTTGTCAATTCACAGAAAAGCGAAGATGATTACACTGAATTCAGTTCAAGTGCTGATACAGGAACAGTAACAAAAATCGCCAAGGTAACATTTACCCTCTCTGACGTGAACAGCACAGTTACCGAGATCGTTAAGCTGCAAAAGAAAAATGGGGAAGATTGGGTCGATGTTTCTTTAGACAGAGATTCTCAGAAACTCAGGGCTATAATATCAGGAACTGCTTATACTGATGAAGTTGTCACAAGAAACAATTCAGGTCAGACCCTCGGCATAAAGTCAAACGATACTTTCACTGTTGACGGTTCCGGTAATATAATACTGCCGAAAACACAAGCTGTAGACGGGAAGATCAGCGTTCTTATGACCGGACTTCACAAGACCGACGGCAATTCGGCATATACTTATAAGGTATATAACGGCAGCGCCGTGGTCACATCCGAAACACGCAGTACGGGGGATAATACGGTTGATGTTCTTGCAACTGTGGATGTCGGTGAAAATGATATCACTCTGGTATTGAAACGATCTACTGACAATAGTACTTGGACAAATGTACCGAGTATCACAGCAAAAAGATTCTTTGCCGCAGATTCTGTAACAGGCGTTGTTGCGATCCCGGTAAATTCAAGCGGAGATACAAATAATCCGCAAGTTGTTTTCGAGGATCTCTCCTATGGTAAAAATGTCGACGGCAGCGAACAGAATAACGGCACATGGTATCCGTATTATTACACCACAGTTGAGTGTGATAAATTCGGCAATGATTATAATGCCAATTGGACATATAAGACCAAAGATGATGCTGGTACTGAGAATGTTTCCAGTAAAGTTGCTTTCTCGATTGATCTTAACGGATTCAACGAGAAAAAGACTTACCTTAATCTCCGTGTTGTAAAAAATGGCGTTACTACCAATAATGATGATGATCTTATAAAAAAAGATCTCACAGGATCTCCTATTAAAGTAACTCATCTGAAAATTAATGACGTGGAATTGACAGGTGATGAATATTATGCAAGCGAAAACTACCAAATAGGAGATATTACATCAGAGAGTATTCTCCGTGAAGGTGTTATTGTAATTCCTATACCCGAAACAATACCCAGAGATGAGAATAATGCAATAATTGGTCCTGCGGTTATTAATGGAACTATTGATAATCTTCCTTATTTATCGAGCGGAGTATATACTGTCCAGAGAAGTAAGGCAGGTGGTGCTTATCATTCGAACCGAGTTACGATAACTAATAATACAACACCAAATACTGATTATTCCACAACAACTTTCGAAGTCAAAAAGAGATGGAGTAATGATCCATCATCATTAAAGCTTCGTCCGGCACAAATCTATTATAAGATCTTCCGCATAACTGATGCTGATGCTGTTCCGGAATGTGTAACAACATTAGGAGTAAGCGGACTGATTACCGCAAATGTAACAGGTAATGAGTATAGTGCAAGCTATCCAAATCTGCAGTATGGTAAGTTTGTAACTGTCAATGGTTCAGATAAAGTCTGGAAGAAGTATCATTACTTTGTTCAGGAATGTGACAGCAGCGGAAATGTGATTCAGTCTGTTACTAATTACACCAACGAACAGACAAAGGGAACAGATAAGTCATTTGTTTTGTCATCTGATAATAAAAATGCGGCAATTTCTGAGGGGATCAAGAATACAATTGAAACCAGAGATTTCTCCTTTGACAAAACATGGGATGACGAAAACAATGAATACAAAAGCCGTGATATTCTGGAACTGAAATTACAGTATAAGTCTTTGAACTCAAATACATGGGATGATGTTCCTACAAATTATATGAGCACTCTGACCTGTAAAAAAAGCTTTGCAGAAGGTATAGACGGAACTTTTGGTACAGAATCTGAAATATCTATTACCTCGAATCCTTTCCAGGTTGATTCCACAAATGCTTCCGGTCTGTTCAATACAGGTGCTGTTTCTCCTGAGTACGACAGAATAAATATAGACTTTTCCGGTCTTCCTAAGATTGACAAGGACGGTGTTGAATACGAATACCGCGTTGTTGAAACAAAAATCGGAACACAGACTATCGAAAATAACAAAAAATACTTATTTACTATCCCTAAACCGGATGATCCTGAAGACACTCCGGAAGGCCAAAAGTGGGAAACCTCATATGCTACAAGAGTACATGATGGTGTATATAATTACTATGTTGATCATACTGATACCGCAGCAAAAACAAGCATCAAAAATAAAAATGTAACCAATGCTGTATCATATGTTCATGTAAAGGCACAGAAGATCTGGGACGATGAATTCAATATTTACGGAAAACGTCCGGAAAAGATAAAATTCAAGCTTACCAGACAATACCGTACAGTTACTGTTACTCAAAATTCGTCAACCCAAAAAGATGAAATAAGTTACTCTCCATGGACCGATGATAGTAGTTTCGGTTCTGAGAAAACTGTCGGTGAGGCAGAAAGATGGACTGTATTGTGGTCACATTGTGCAGCGTATGAGAGTACCGGTAAAGAATACCAATATATAGTTAACGAGTTGACTGATAATCTTACCGGGTATAATTCTGCCGCCGATTATCCTCAAAAAGCTGAAAGTATGTACATGGAACAAAACAGCGATATAACAAAGCTTGTTGTGTTTACCAATAAGTATGAGCCGGAGAAAAAATCGCTTACACTTTCAAAAATATGGGACGATATGGATGATAATTATAAGCTTCGTCCGGACAGTGTCAAGTTTGAGCTGAGATGCAGATATGATACATATTCATATTCAAGTAATGGAAAAACTGACCTGACTCCCACAAAGGTAACAACATACGACGGTCTGTTCTATAATTCCGAGGCATACAACACACTTACTGCTGCTCAGAAAACTGGCTTTGAAGAACTTGATAAAATGAATGATGGCGATACAGCTGATGGCAGATTCCTGCTCAACATAAGCAAAAATGACAGTAGTTATACTGATCCACAGAAGGATAAGTGGAAGGTTACACTGAATAATCTTCCTGCTTATATCAATGTTGCAGCAAGCAGTGATAATGCCAAGTATGATGGTAATTCCATCAAAAACGGAATATCCGTTCCTGTAACTTATTATGTCAGAGAGTATCTGCCTTCTGTAAATAGCGGTACAGGCTATAACTACAATGATTATGTAGAGTATAAAGATCTGACAAAATATCCGTATGTTGCTTCCGCTGACACAAATACAGACAAAACGACTGCCCATGTGATTCCTGTATGTATCGGTAATCTTCCGAGGAAAACCGGCACAGATAGCAATGCAAAGGAATATGATTATAAGCTTTATACCTGCGATTCTGATGGCAATAATGAAACGGAAGTAAATGAAAAGGATATTCAGATCTCCGGTACTGTTGTCACGATATTTGCCAATATTACAACAACAGCGGGTACAGATAATACCTTTATCAAGGTCAAAAGAAAGATTCCTGCCGATGCTGATTATACACTTGTTACTTCTGATAAGGATAATCATTCGATAAAAGCCATGACCTATGAGATAATGCCTGCTAAAAAAAGCGATTCTAATTACAGTAAAAGAGAATATACCGCATCAGAAGGCATTATCAGCATACCGAATACCGACCCTGTTGAAAAGTCACCTACATCAAGAGGAGTTTTTCTGCTCAATAATTCAACCGCTGCAGTACCCGAGCTTGCAATAGGCAATAAGCTCGACACCCGTAATATCACCGTAGCCCTCGACTGGAATGATAACGGCTATATGGCTATCCCTGAAAATATTACGGATAGTAATTATACAGCAGATAAGAACAACAAGCTTCATTACAATACGGAAATAAAACTCAGCTGTAATTCACTTCCTGTTAAAGATAATACAGATCCGAATAAAAAATACAGCGAAACAAAGAGTATTTCCGTAAAGAATAAAGAAGGATCGCATACCGACTATGTTACGAAGTATGGTGTTGTATTCACTAATCTGCCGAAATATAATTCAGACGGAACTGTTTTTGAATATTCGATAGAGCAGAAGATCAAATCCGGAGATCTGACAAATTATGATTACAATGAACAGGTAGTCAATGCTTACGATGATATTGTAACCAGATCGACCGGCGCAAATGCTGATTCTAAGGTTCTGTCCGATAATTCCAGACATCTCGGAACTGATATAGACGAAAGCGAAACAGGAACTCTTCTTACTGTCGCTGACGGCAACGGAACCGAGGGCAGAAAGTATAATTATGCATCTTCCTATACATCTTACACAGATAATATTGACGGTGCTGATTATGTAACGCAGTACAATATCAAGAATACTTTGCCGCTTACTGCGGTCGAAGTAGTAAAAGAATGGGAAGATCAGAGCAATGCTTTCAAGCTCAGACCTTCTGCTCCGACAGGCAGTCAGCCTGATCCTCTTGCACTGGTGCTTGAAACAAAGGATGTTGCCGAAACTAATCTGACCAATACTACTTATACAGGTGTTGATTCCGGCAGTTGGGCTGTACCGTATTATTCCATTAAGTCACAGCCTGATACAAGCACTGATGATCAGTGGAAATATACTTACACCAAACTGCTTAAATATGCCGAAGACAACGATCCGTATGTTTTCAAAATATCAGAAACAATATCTGAGAATAAAACTCACCTTAACGGATATAAAGATCCGACTTATGTTCGTAATGAGGAAAATAATACCGTAGGTCAGATAGTTGATGATGTATTGAATGATTCTCACCTTACATCGGGTGAGAAATGGGACGGTACACACGCACTTACCGAAAAAATCTATATTCAGAATGAGCTTGATACCATAGACGTTTATGTTGCAAAGAAGTGGAATGATAACGATTATGGCAGTACTCTGACCACAGAGCAGCAAACTGCAATTTTCAATAATCTGCATTATAATGTTGAGGTCACGCTGACGAGTAGCCAGTTCCCGGGTAATACCACACGCAAGTTACCAAGCGGCACTTACAGCAGTTATAAATACGGCGAAAAACATATTATCCCGAAAGGAAATACCCATGCTGTTAAGTTTGCTGATCTGCCAAAATATGACGCAAATGGGGTAGAGGTAATCTATAAGGTCTGGGAAACTAACACAGATTCAACAGAAGCTCAATCGGCTATAGACGATAGTATATCCTATTCCAACAGCGGAACAGATGTAACCAATGTAAGTCAGTCTGACAGTACCAAAAAGTACTTTGAGGTGGTAGGGAAGAAGTACGGTTATACAGGAAGCTGCAAGTTTCTGACCCATACAGCTTCCGGTACGGGTACGGATTTAAAGAATTATTTACAGTATAATATTCTCAACACCCTGCCGCTTACTGCATTGAAGGTCAATAAGCACTGGGACGATCAAAACAATATATTTGGTTTAAGACCGTCATATGTCAAAGATCTAAACAAGGGTGCTGCTGCGACCGATGCCATAGATCTGACTCTTTCAAGGAAGATCGCTTCAGCAAGTGATTATACCGATCTTGTCAGTGCCGACAGTACCATCACAACTAACTTTAAAGATTGGTATACCACTACTGCGCTTAACAAATCTGGGAATGAGTGGACATTTGAGTATCGAAAGCTCTTGAAATATAACGAGAATAATAAAGCGTATCATTTCAAGATAACAGAAACTCAGGATAGTAACGATCATGTAAATGCTTATAAGCCTCCGCGTTATTGTGCTGTAAGCGCTTATGATACTACATCGGATAAGGCAGGCACAAAGCAGACGATCACTACTCCGGATGTCAACAATTCCGGTGCAGCTCAATATGATTGGGACGGCACACATCCGCTTGTTGATGAATTTGAGATCACCAACAAGCTCGACACCCGTGATATTGTAGTTGCTAAGAAATGGGACGACAACGAGTACACAGGGTCAACCCCGTCGACATCTGATTTGCATTATAATATCGATGTAACTCTTTACTGCAAAGATCTCTATTGTACTGTGTCAGAAAGAAACTACAACGGAAAATATCAGGAGATCAGAATGATCCCCAAGCAGACAAATAGCGTTGAAAACGGCGTAGTATTCCGTGATCTTCCGAGATTTGATAAAAACGGTACCGAGTATGTCTATAGTGTCAGGGAAGCTGTTGCGAATAATAATACCAATAGCGTTTCTGACGATACTGTTACAGCTAATTTCGGTAATTACAGTTCTGTTTCTGTCACTTATCCTACCACACCCGCAACTACTACCGTAAATACTGATATTTTGGAAAAGACAAAACCCGTAGAATTTACCTTCACGGTAGACAGCAGGAAATATGGTTATAACGGGTCATGCAAGCTATATAAAGCTTCTTCGGAAAACACGATGGATTTCTGCGAGATCACTAACGAGCTTCCGGTAGTTGACATTACAGCGGAATCTCTGTGGAATGATGACGGCAACAGAGACGGCATCCGTCCGGAAGTTGTTCGGCTCTCACTATACTGTGATGATGCTCTTGTTACATCCTCGCAAAAGGATACTGTCAGACCTGATGAAAGCAAACAGGGTACTGATGGTTGGCAAAAAGAGTATGACGATAGTTGGAAAGCTGATTTTGGTCGTTATCCGAAATATAAGGAAAATAACGATCCGCATACATATAGGGTTGAAAATTCAGCTTACAAAATGGATTATTCCGCTGCTGATTATGTCAAAAATAATCAGAATGAGTACGTTAAAACAATTAACAACTATACTTCCATTCCCTCAAACGCAGTGACTATGCTTGCAATCGAAGCGGCTGGAGTTGACGGAAAAAAATATCCGGATTCCAAATCAGCAGGAGATAAAAAGTTCACTGTTGGAGAAGATGATCTGTTCTGGTCTACGCTGACTGATCCGAATAATGCAGGAACACCTGCACAGCTTAATTTTACAGTGCTGAATGAGCATACACCGGCAAAAGGAAATCTCGATTATCAGAAGAAATGGGTAGATTCTGCTAACGGTATAGACTACAGAAACTTATATCGTGGTAGCCTTACCAGTGTTAATTTTGGTGAAATAGGTGTAACTGGTGATTCTACAAAAACCACTTGGACGCGCAATGGTGCCCGAACTGATCTTTATACAAACGAGAATCTAACTGGTGATCGTAAGAAAAACGGACAGAAGTCTATTATTACATATTCTGTATCAGAAAGCTCTGTTCCTGCCGGTTATTCTTCATCCGGAACAGCGTCGGGAAAAACCGGAGATACTTTGACTATTACTAATACTGTTCAGACAGCTGATCTTATAGTTTATAAAAAATGGGAGGATCATGATTATCCGGATAATCTGCATTATAATATTTCGTTTACCTTGACATCAGATTGTACCGAATTATATTCAATATCAGGAACACCGTTGAAAAAGTATAATATTAATACAGATACTGCCGTTGAGCATACTGTTGGTGAGGGAGCGCAGGCTGTAAAATATAAGGCTTATAAAATTGAGGGTCTTCCTATTTATAAACCGGACGGTACGACAAGGATAACTTATACAGTCACGGAGAATACAATAGGTAATGCAGCAGATGAAAAGCCGCAGTATAACTATACTCCGTCAACACCCACTAATGTAAAGCTGAACGCAAACGGACAAGAATCTGTCGTTGAGATCGGCAATGAACTTACGCTGACGAATTATACTGTGACAAAGATCTGGGCTGATACAAACGATTATTATAATCTCAGACCTGATTCTATCACTGTTACGCTGTACAGAACAACAAATGTTACTCACAGCGCTGATCTTCCGAAAGATGTAAAAGACGCTGCAATTACTGGTGATGAATCCACGGGCTGGAAAAAGGTTAAAACACAAACTATTTCCAGTTCAGACAATTGGACTTATACGTTCAATACACTTCTTGCTTATGCACAGGACAATACCCCCTACACCTATATTGCAGTAGAGAACAGCGTTCCGGGCTATACAACAGCTTATTCTTCAAATGTATCTGACCCCACAGGTAGTAATAATGGAATAACTGTAACCAATACCCTTGACACCCGTGATATTATCGTTACTAAGACATGGAATGATAACGGATATGATTCTGAAAAAGCAGCAAATCTGCATTATAACCTTGCTGTAACTATGAAAGGTACGATCAAGGGAGTGGGAGAAACGCCGGATGGACAGCTTAAAGTTCGTAATGGTAATAATACAGAGGATTTAAGTATCAGCAAGGTTCTTGGCAAAGATGCAAAGGACAATACTGACCCGAATAATCCGGTAAAGCAGAACCTTATCTTCAAAGGTCTGCCAAAGTACGATAAAAACGGTAATGTTATTGTCTATAATATCACCGAGGCTGCAACAGACAATAGTGCTTCTACAGGTGTTAACGATCTTACAACTGTCACTTTAACAACCGATGGAACCCGTACTTCAGAATCTGCCACAGCGAATTTCAATGACTTATTACATAGGTATGGTTATGAAGGCACCTGTCAAAAGATAGTCAACTATGATAGTGACAGCAACAAAAAGTATGTTGAGCAGTTTGACATTACGAATACGCTTCCGCTGACAACCGTTAAGGTTGAAAAGCATTGGCAAACAGATACTTTCCATTCCTACAGCGGCGATGATAAGCGAAGGATTTCGTTTACACTCACAAGAACTCCGGAAGATGCTAATGACAGTGAAAAGTCATTTTCATCTGTCAATAATGTTCCTTGCAGCAGTGGTACGACTGCTACCCAGACGATTGAAAAGCTGCTTGTGCAAAACTATGCTAATGAGTATTATACCTATAGTGTAGAAGAAACTTTGCTGAAAGGTTATCAGACCGATTACCCGTCAGATCCGACACATGATACTCAGGGTACAGTTACAGCAAAAACTGCTCTGGCTGTCAAAAATGGGACAGAAACATTAAAGATTAGGAACACACAGATAACTCAGAATGTCAAACTACAGAAGATCGACTATACCTACTATGCAAATCACAGTACTGAAACAGGTTATACCAACCATGGAATAGATAATGTATACTTTAAGCTGTACATTAAAAATGGTAGTACTAATGTACCTGTACCTGTACCTGTCGATCTGCAGTCCGGTGGTTATTACAGCTATAATATTTTAAACAAGGATAATTCAGACTGCAATATCGTCAAATCACAGACTGTAGACGGTGTAAAAGGTATAATTGATATCCACGGTCTGCCGCTGAACACATATTATTTAAAGGAGTTGGTTGATAATTCGGGACATCCGATGCCCGAGGGATTTACTAAGAATACCACAGAATTTGTGTTTAAACTCGATGTTAATTCTTCAAATGCGGAAGATAAAACCTTTACGTCAGCCGATGCCGATCCGAGTAATCCTGCTATCAAACAGAATACAGGTTTCCTTGGTGCTAATGTTAGTACGGATGCTATAGAAAACAGGATAGGCAACGCTGAGATTCCGCGTACCCTCAAACTGACGAAGGTTGATAAAGAAGCAGATACAAATGGTCTTTCCGGTGCAACATATTATCTGCTCTATCTAATTCCATATGAAGTCAGAACCAAAAGAGATATTAACAATGAGCCGGATTATCAAGATGCTGCTAAAGATGCTATTACCCAAAGCAACGGTTCATATTCGGCGACAGTTGATGATTTCTGGCGTATAATAGGAACTTATTCAACTGATTCCTATGGTAAGATCAATACTGATTCTCTTTCGCACGGGATCTACACATTCCTTGAGGTTCAGGCACCTGTCGGTTATAAAGTCAGCAACAACGGCTTTGATAATTTTTCTTATACTACATTGAGCGGAGGCACTTCTCCAACTGATAACGTTATGTTGAAATTGGACGATTATAACATTCGTTGTGAAGTTACCCACAAAGACCCCCGCAAAGATGCTCATGTCAAGGTCAATAAAACCGATGAAAATGGCAACGGTCTGAACGACGCCGTATTTGAGCTGTACTACAGACCGCCGGGATATTTACCTGATACTGTACCGACCAAGCCGACGGAAACCCCGACTATAGTTACCCCACGCACCGACCATGGTTATATCTACTTTACGGATAATAATTATAATAATGAAGGCGTCTGGGCAACCTTCACTACAGATGAAAATGGTAGGATCAGTATAACAAACGGTAATGTTTGTGTTCGATTCTACAGCAGTGTGAACAATACTTATTCTGACTGGGAAGAAATGACCCAAAGGTATCTGAATGAATTTGACCAGATCGTTTTCAAGATCGAACCGCCGAGTGGTTATGATCAGGTTCAATTCGGAAACAAGATCGGTGAAAATATTATAAAATCTACAGTGGTATTTCCTTTTAGTGTTGGTCAGGGTTACTTCAAAAACGGCAAGTCCGGTAATGATTATACCGTTGGCACATGGATGCTTGATACCAATGACGGACCGCCGTCATCGCCGGCTGTGTCGTATGAATCAAGCGGACACAAGCTTGTTGTTACTCTTGACAATTCATCCGACGCTCGCGCATGGGACGATCTTCATGTTATGTTCTTTGACGAGAACAAAAATACTATCGGTCAGCCTTCACCGGGTTATATTCTTGAATTTTTCTCAGGTGAAGCTAATATTGGTAATGATCTTGCTCATTTTGAGATCATGATCCCGAAGGGCGCAGCCTATTTCCAGCTTAATAACGGCACAAAAATTGACAGTTGTACCAATAAGTATCAGTCAGAGATCAAAGCCCTGAGTGATGCAAACGACAATTACTACAAATTTGTTGATTCAAATCCGTCAGATCGTCTTAATTTCCAGTTTGAGAAGTGGGATATAAACAAGATCGGGTCAATAGATACCGCACCTGATCTCACCCTGTCCGATTATGATTACATTTATTTCACAGATAAATATGACTGGAACAGCTCAGGTGATGGTTTACGGGCGTATTATTTCAGTGCCGAAGACGACCAATACTATTCAGCATGGCCGGGCAGTGTCGAACCAGACGGGTACTATTTAAATGAATATTCTCAAAAAGTATACCGTTTCCGTTATCCTCGTGCTTATTATAATACAGTTATTTTCACGAATGGTTCAAAACAGACGGTAAATATAACCTATGATAAAGGAAAAGGTTATTATCTAACTGATGAGCTTGACGGTTCACATTATAAATGTGGCTATTGGGATGTAAATACCACCGCTACAACTCCAATTATCCCTGTTACGAATGTCGAAGACAAGTTTATTTACATCATTGACAGCAGTTCGACAAAGTGGACAGATGTACACGTCAATTTCTTTGACAGCGGTAATAACCAGATCCAGCCCGATCACGGATATGTGCCGTACTATATGGGAGAATCCGGCGGTAAAAAATGGTATAAGGTCGTTCTTCCGTATAATGCAGCTAAGTTCAGTGTTAATAACGGTATTAACTCTCAAAATAATAACTTATATAAAGAAACAACCGAAATAACAGGAACAGATGTTGTTGCCGGCGGCATTTACCAATTCGATGGTACTAAAACTGGTACAAACTATGATCTGTTAAAGATTTATCCGTCAACACATACTCCCGGTATAGATGCCGACCTGCTTCTTGCAACTATCACAACGGGTTACGACGGTATGAACAATACGGTTGCGCTGGCGGATGGAGTATCGGATTATGTTGATGTTGGTTTTGATCATTCGGTTATTCTGAAAAAATGGAATGAATCGGGTAGCTACTATTTCAAAGAGATAAAGGCTCCCGAGGGATATACCGCTCGTCCTTTTATTAATGGTGACCTATTCCAGATTGACGCGGAAAAAGCTGATATGACTGTCTATATCGCTCCTGAATTTAAGAATCCCAAAAAGAAGGGCTCTGTTGTCCTTACTAAAACTTCCAAGGAACAGACTGTCAGCAAGGTTATCGGAAGTACTCTTCCTAATGCGAAATTTAATCTGTACAGTATTTCCGAAGACGGAACCGAAACAATGCTTTATGTTACTCTTGCTTCAGGTAAATATACTCCAACCGGAAACAGTAATTATGATCTTATTACCAATGCCGACGGTAAAATAATGATCGAGGATCTTGACTGGGGCAGATACTGTCTTAAAGAGATCAATGCTCCTGCCGGTTATGTAAATACTGATTCAAATCAGTCAAAAAGAGTATATTTCAGCGTTGGCAGCAATAACTGTGAAACAACTCAGCAGCTTTCCTGTACTGATGAGATTCAGAAAGCACAGATCATTATTAAAAAGGTAATTGATCAGCAGCCTGTTGCAGCATGGGGCGACCCGACATTCATATTCAAGATCCGCCAGACTAAGTTTAAAAATACCTATGGCGAGCTTGTGGATATTGTTGGTTCAAAACCCGAGCGCACGATCAGCATGACTTTCAGTTCAACTGATACTGTACAAAGCACTTCTCCTATTGATATCGAACCCGGACAATATGAGGTCAGTGAGATCAGCGTATCTCGTTACGCTCTTGATACAAACGGCTGTAAATGGAAGGTCGATGACGGTTTAGAGTCTACTTCAAATGATAAAGCCACCCTGACGGTTGAAGCAAATCAGACGGGATATGTTGAATTTGATAACTATATTGAGTACTACGACAAATTCAGCCACGTTGATACGGAGATCAACCATTTCGGCGGTTACAAGGGTATACGGGTCGAGTATAAAGATCTGATAGGTGTTGCTACCGATCCTGCCGTGATAGCTAAGTCCGCGTTGAAATATTACAAGATCAACAGCGATGGAAGCGAAACAGAAATAACCGATGCTGCGCAAAAGAACGCACTGACGATTTCATATGTTCCTCAGACAGGCGATGATACTCAATTCAGTACTGATTTTTCTGTTGATTCCGCGAATAATCAGATCAGGATAGCTAATCCATCTCGCTACACAAGCGGAGTGTACAGGCTGAAAGCAACGAATACCGATGGTTTCAAGTGTGAATTCAACATAAGCTTTGTACCTAAGGACAGTACTCCCAAGGCATATGAAAAGACATTTGTATTCAAAGCTGACGATAGTAATATGACTTACTTCAATGACGGCGGTACAAAAACCTCACAGTATGCATTTACCTTTACTATGGTTAGTGATGGCTTAAGCGGTTATAAGGTCTATTCCGTAAAGCATAACGGTACTGTCATTGCCGAAGGCGATAACATTGCTGCTACTATGGAAACGAAATTGAACCAAATGCAGTCCGCTCTGACACCAAACGAGGCTTATATCAGTAAGAAAGAATTTGATTATTGGCTTAAAGACAGTGATCAATATAGCCCCATCACTTATGATGCTCTGAAAACGATCGCTGAAACTAATAATCCTCCGTATTCGGTTGAATACAAGGCTGTACTGAAAGACAAATCAAGTTCATAGAAATTATGTTTAAGCTTTGTCTGATTCACCCGGTATAAACCGGACAACACAAATAATCCCCCGATATTATCGCACTATTGATGATTTATCGGGGGATTATAAATTTAATCGGGATATTTTTACAAATATACTTGTCTTTTTCTAAAAAAAGTGTATAATAGTAAGTAAGATTGTATAATATAGTATTTTGGGATATATTGTGATATTTCATATAAAGGAGGAACACCTGATGAAAACAGGTAAGAAAAAAATAATACCCGTTTTCATTATGGTATTTCTGTATATATTTGCAAATATCACATTAGCTGTAAATGCAGAACAACTCAAGGTCGGTTCTGTCAAAGGTTTGCCGGAGAAACTTGTTGTTCTGGACGATAACGGTCAGAGCGTCAGCGAAAACGGAGAATATTTCTTCTCCGTGGAAAATATGCAGGCTGCAACTACTTATTCCAAGAAGATACAGATAATGAATCTCAGGGAGGACGCCTCTTATATTATAACTCTTCGCGCACAGCCTCTTACCAATACCGGAGAGATCGACCTCGAAAACGAATGTAAGTGTTCAATCTATCTTGACAATAAGATGGTTTACTATGGAAAGGTAAGCGGAGAGGGCGAGCCTGATATCAGGAATGACGCCGTAAGTCTTGGAATTTATTCTCCCGGCGAGAGCCGTATAATGACCGTATATATCCGCTGGAACGGTACAGACGCAGGCGGCGAGATTGATAACGGCGCAAGAATAGTTGATCGCAACGGAACATCTGTCGTAAGAGAAAAAAGCGGTCAGTCGCAGATTTCCGGGGAAACTACCTTCAAATGGATATTCTACGCTGAAGTTAAGCACTCCGGTGCAGATGAAAGCAAAGGAACGATCAGTGAGATCAGCACTTATGAATCGGATATTCCCGGAAATACAAGTGATTCCGAATCCGGTGGGAGCGGCGAGGGCACATCAGAACGTCCTGATCCGACGGACCGCCATGATGATCCCAATAATCCCATAGCAACAGGCGAAACAATAGCATATGTTGCGATCGGCGTCATAATGACGGGAACACTTCTTCTTGCTGTCCTTGTTCTTGGCAGGAAAAAGAAGAAAGAAAAGAAGAAACAAAAGTGATACTAACAGCCTTCTTGATCGAAGGCTGTTTTTTTGTAATAAAACTGTGATTTTATGCATAATGTTAACAATATGTTCATATTTTTGGTTCGTATATATGATATAATCAAATGTATTGGTGTTTCTGTCTGATGATCGGACGGAAATAATAAATTTTAAGGAGAAATTAAAATGAGAAAAATGAAAAAAGCACTTGCATTTACCGCAGCTGTAACAATAGCTGCATGCTCAATGGCAGCCTGCTCAAAGACTGAAACAAAGAAGATCGAAAAGACTGACGACCTTAAGGGCGCAAAGATCGGCGTTCAGCTCGGCACAACAGGCGCGATCTATGCTAAAGATGTAGAGAATGCCGATGTTCAGGAATTCAATAAGGGCGCAGATGCAGTAATGGCTCTGACACAGGGCAAGGTTGACTGCGTAATTATCGACGAACAGCCTGCGAAGGTATTTGTTTCCCAGAATAACGGACTTTCGATCCTCGGAGAAGAATTTGCTAATGAGGATTATGCAGCTGTTATCAAAAAGGATAACACACAGCTTCTTGATGATGTAAACAAGGCTCTCAAAGAGCTTAAGGAGGACGGAACGCTTGATAAGATCATTTCCTCCTATATTCCTGCCGAGGGTGAGGAAAAGGGCAGCTATCATTATACTCAGACCGTAACAGACGGCGATAAGTTTGTAATGGCAACAAATGCTCAGTTCCCGCCTTATGAGTATTATGAATCAAATGAGATCATCGGTATTGATGTCGAGATCGGCAGAGCTATCGCAGACAAGCTCGGCAAGGTTCTTTCAATTGAGGATATGGAATTTGATTCAATTATCAATGCTGTAAGCGCAGGTAAGGCTGATATCGGTCTTGCAGGCTTTACTGTAACAGAGGACAGAAAGAAACAGATCAACTTCTCCGAAAGCTATACAAATTCTAAGCAGGTAATTATCATCAAGAAATAATTCTGCTTATGGAGGCAGTACAAAGCTATGAAGTTGATAAAAAAATGGGCAGCTTTTTTATTGATATCGGCTGTCCTGATGAGTATATTTACAATTTGCGTTTATGCATCTGAAAACGAAGATGTTTCCTCGGATAAGGAGGCGTCTTCCGCTCAGGTGGATTCCGTATCAGGTATAAAAACCGTAAACGATCTTACCGGCAAGCGCATAGGCGTACAGCTCGGAACTACGGGAGCCGTATACGCAAGAGATGTTGAAAATGCAGCAATACAGGAATTCAATAAGGGCGCAGATGCAGTAATGGCTCTTACTCAGGATAAGGTGGACTGCGTTATCATAGATGAGCAGACTGCCAAAGCCTTTGTTGCCTCGAATAAAAAGGGACTTGCTATTATTGATGACCGTTTTACCGATGAGGAATATGCCGCTGTTATTTCAAAATCCAATAAAGAGCTTCTTGCATCTGTAAATACTGCGATCTCGGAATTGAAGAAAGACGGAACGCTTGATCAGATAATAAAAAGCTATATCCCTGAAAAAGAGAGCGATCGCGGAAATTTCCATTATAAGCAGGTCGTAACACATGGTAAAGTGCTTCGCATGGCAACAAATGCCCAGTTTCCGCCTTATGAATACTACGAATCGAATAAGATCGTCGGTATTGATGCGGAGATAGGCAAAGCTATTGCCGATAAGCTTGGCATGGTACTTAAAATAGAGGATATGGAATTTGATTCCATTATCGCTGCTGTCAAGTCAGGCAAGTCCGATATCGGTCTTGCAGGCTTTACCGTTACCGAGGACAGAAAAAAGGAGATCGATTTCTCCGATAGCTATGCAAGATCAAGTCAGGTAATAATAGTTCATGTAAAGTCGTCAGCAGAAAGCGCTGCGGCTTCCTCGTCGGTTTCTGACAGCGGAGATGACGAAGGCGAGCCGACTTTCATTGACAGGCTTTACACCAATTTCATCAAAGATGACAGATGGCGTTATCTTGTTTCGGGTCTTGAAAATACACTGATAATTACTGTTTTTGCAATGCTTATCGGACTTGTTCTTGGTTTTATCCTTGCAGTCATACGCGTTGCACATGACAAGAACGGTTCACTTCCGGTCATGAATGTAATAGCAAAGCTGTATGTTACCGTCATCAGGGGAACGCCTGTAATGGTACAGCTTCTTATAATCTATTATGTAATTTTTGCATCGGTAGATATCAACAAGATACTTGTTGCAATAATCGCCTTTGGTTTTAACTCTGCGGCATATGTTTCAGAGGTTGTCCGTTCCGGAATAATGTCGATTGATAACGGTCAGTTTGAGGCAGGAAAAAGCCTCGGTCTGCGTTTTTCGACAACAATGATCCATGTTATTCTTCCGCAGGCGTTCAAAAATATCCTTCCCGCACTTGGAAATGAACTTATTTCCCTGCTGAAGGAAACATCAATTTCCGGTTATATCGGACTTATCGACCTTACACGCGGCGGAGATATTATCCGTAGCCTGACATATGAGGCATTTATTCCCCTCATTGCCGTTGCGCTTATCTATCTGATAATAGTAGTTGCGCTTTCGGCAGGCGTATCCCGTCTTGAGAGGAGGCTGAAAAAGAATGAGCGGTAAATCAGAAAAAGTTGAGCTTGAAAAGAAGGAAGAAGCTTCCGCTAAAGCTGATATTTCCGGAAAGGAAAGCAGTGAAAAGGGAGAGATACTGATAAAGGTAGAGGATCTTTGCAAATCCTTCGGGGACAATGTGGTTCTTGACGGGATCAATATTGAGATCCGCAAGGGTGAGGTCATATCCGTTATCGGTCCGTCCGGCTGCGGCAAATCGACCTTTATACGCTCGCTCAATCTTCTTGAAGAGCCTACCGGCGGCAGGATATTTTTTGAAGGTCAGGATATTACCGAGCGCGGCACAGACCGCCGCCTCGTAAGAGAAAAGATAGGAATGGTATTTCAGCAGTTCAATCTTTTCGACAATATGACGGTAAAGAAAAATATCATGCTTGCGCCCGTCAAGCTGAAGCTTATGACAAAAGAAGAGGCAGAGGAAAAGGCAATGGAGCTTCTGACAAGAGTAGGACTTGCCGAGCATGCTGATAAATACCCGTCACAGCTTTCCGGCGGACAAAAACAGCGTGTTGCGATCGCCCGTTCTCTTGCAATGAATCCCGATGTAATGCTTTTTGACGAGCCGACCTCCGCGCTTGACCCGGAAATGGTAAACGAGGTTCTTACAATTATGAACCAGCTTGCGCAGGCTGGCATGACAATGGTAGTCGTTACTCATGAGATGGGCTTTGCAAGGGGAGTATCTTCACGAGTAATATTCATTGACGGCGGCAATATCCGTGAGGACAGCACTCCGGAAGAGATATTTACGAATCCGAAAAATGAAAGGCTTCGTGATTTTCTCGGAAAAATTTTGTGATACGTTCATAGAACTTTTTGTCAATGACAATACGTTCGGATATATTGATATTTTAATAACTGAACGCTATAATATGATTATCCGATATCTGTAAAGATATTTTTTAAATCCCCTGAATATCGTCCGGCTTTGTGCCGGGCAATATTCTTTTTTTGATTTATTAACAATTTGTTAATAAAATATTAACTGCAATGAAAAGATATCAGCAGTATGAATATGATATAATTAACTATAAATGGATTATTATGTTCATTTTTTGTATTCGTTTTACCGAAAGGCTAAGTATTAATTTAAAGGAGGAAAATTCAATGAGTAAATTGATTAAAAAAGTATTATCTGTTTCGCTTTGCGCAGCAATGCTTACAGGTACAGCAGCTCTTGGCAGTTTGTCCGTAAGTGCGACTAACGGCCCGATGAAACCGTTTGAGAAGGTAGAGGTTTACGATGACGGTGAGGAAACCTATCATATCGGCGGAGGATCGATCGCATTTTATCCGCTTAACGAGAATGGCTATTATAAATGGAACTGGATGTCATTCACCACTGAGGTAAATTATCTTTATGACGAAGGAAAAGTTTATAACAGCGAAAAACCGTATGAAGACAAATACATTGAATCCATGTATTACGGCGGAATAAAGGGTGCATATTATGATCTCGCATCAAATACTCTTTATCTTCGCAATGTCGATCAGCCATTGATGGGTCTTGAAATTACAGCAATGGGCAAGGATTTCAAGATAAATGTTGCAGGAGAGTGTAAGCTTGCGTTCATCATGCTCAACGGATATTATGAAAATGATCCGGAATGTGCAGGTCTGACGATCACAGGAAACGGTGTTCTTACGCTGGATACTTCAAACTTCGGTTCAACATATAATCCGATATCTGCATATGTAAGCGCTGGCGAAAATGGTCTGTATGATGTTGACAGCGATGTCAGGATCAGATTTGACAAGAATGTTTCTCTGAACATTCGCGGCAAAGACGGAAGAAAACTCGTTTCAATAGAAGGAACTACCTGCAATGATCCCAAGCTTGCGATAGAAGCAGGTAACGGACAGAATATCAATGTAGAATCCGAAAATGTCAGCTATGAAGAAAGCCTTGATAAGACAGGCGTTTATATGACTTATGGCGGCACATATGTATATGATTACATCGCTTCAAAAAAGTCCGACCCCAACGGTATATATTCCGTTTATTCAAATAATTGGAATGATTCCCGTGAAGAAGATGAAGCAATTTTTTATCAGCCAAGAAAATATAAATACATTCAGCGTTTTGATGCATATATACAGGATGATTCCTTTGAATCGGAAAAAATGACTCCCAAGGAATTTGCTGCAGCCGATTATACGATCCAGACGATAAACACTCCTGAGATCGTAAATTATAATTCAGAGGAAGAGCCTCAGGCAAACTGGCGTTATGTGGGTTACAGAGTTACTAATGACGAAGATGTTGATTCGGATTATATTTATGTTACCGGAACATATGCATACGGAAAAACTGAATCCGAAAAGCACACAAATTACAGTGTATATGAGCTTAATTATGATCCTGAAAACGATTCCTATTCAAGAGCGTCCGAGGATGCTGTTTTTACACTTAACGACGAGACCTTTGAGCAGGGCGGTTTCAGTATGATAATGGAGGAAGGCTCAGATATCAAAGCAAAAGAGGTCAGGATCCCTGTTCCTGATGAGCCGAACACATATTATGTATATGATCTTATCAACAATCCCGATGATCCCAATGGTATCTACGGTATAGCCAGCAGTTTCTACAAGCCATTTGATCCCACGGCAAATATTTACATTAAACGCGTCAGATATAATGATGAATATGAAAGATATATAGAGGATGAGGATTTCTCCGAAAGCATGCTTGTATCTGAATTTTTACAGTCAAAATATAAGTATGTATATATAGACGAGCCGGTCGGAATGCAGGCGTATAATACATTCTATGCAAATGATGTATATAAAGACGTCAATGGCAATAAGTATCTCTATTATAAGAGTTGGGACAAGGATTATGTATTCACATACTCAGAAGATGATCTTGTTGAATTGGATCGTGGACGTGTTTACTATGCGCTTACTCCGATCGACGACATATCAGCCGATCAGCTAACAGAATCAATTATTGTAAGAGATGATCTGTTTAATTATCGTATTTCGGGAACAGAACTGAAATACGGCAGCGGCACCGCAGGTTTTGCAAATACATCATATCTCAGCACATATGAAACAGTTGTCGGCAATAATGTTACTCTGAATGCTGCTTCAGTCGGCGGCACAGGCGACAAGACATATGCTCTCATGTACAGAAAGAGCGGAGAAACGACATTTAAAAAGATCGGTACAAAATACGGCACTGCTTCAACAGGCAGCTTCAAACCCGACAGTACCGGCACATATGAAGTAATGATCAATGTCAAGGACAGCACAGGCAAGATAGTATCGGCATCATTTAACGTAGATGTTGTTTCTGAATTGAAAAATACTTCTACCATAAATACAGATGAGATAATTGTCGGTCAGGAAGTTAAGCTTGCCGGTAACGCCGAAGGCGGTCTTGCACCTTACAAATTCATATTCTATTATAAGAAGAGTAAGAATACAGACTGGATCGCAATTAAGGATAACGCGATCGAAGATGATGTAGCGACATTTGTTCCCTCGTCAAAGGTAGCATATGATTTCAAGGTCGTCGCAATTGACAGGGACGGAAGACAAGATGAAACCGTATTCAAGGCAGAACCTGCCGGTCCTCTCCAGAATCTGTCCACGATCAGTTCGGAGAATATATCCCTTGGTGAATCTGTCTATATCCATGCTCAGGCAAAGGGCGGCGCAGGCGGATATACCTATGCGCTTCTCTATAAGAAGAGTTCTTCATCAACATGGCTCAAGATCGGCACAAAATACGGAACAAATCCTGACGGCAGCTTCAAGCCGGGCAAGGCAGTTCCTTATGACGTAATGGTAAATATCAAAGACAGCAAGGGTACGGTTAAATCAAAGACTTTCAAGGTAACTGTTTCAAATGCTCTTGTAAATAAATCCACGATCAACGCACAGAGCGTCAAGGTAGGGGAAAAGGTTGTAATGAAGGGTGTTGCAACAGGCGGCTCAGGGCCATACACATATTCCTTCTTCTACAAAAAGAGCAAGAATTCAACATGGGTCACGATAAGTGAAGATACAGCAAAATACGGTTCGTTCAAGCCCACAGCCGCTACAGAATATGATGCGAAGGTAGTTGCTAAGGACAGCACGGGCAAAACGGTCGAAAAGAACTTTAAGGTTACGGTTACGAAATAAATAATAGGTTCAAAAATATAATGATCTGTTAATCATTTAATAATGCAATAATCGGATACTCCCGGAAAACATCTCCGGGAGTATTCAGAATAATAAGGATGTGATCTGATATGAAATTGAGAAAAATACTTACAGTTATGCTTGTTGCGGCAGCGTTTGCACCGGCAGCCTTTGCATTGAACGTGAATGCGGCAGAACAGGGCGATCCGGTTTCTATTATTGAAATACTATACGGTGAAAACGGACAGGAAATAAAAACAATAGTTTTTGATACCGACAAAGAGATAACAGGCTACGGTGTGGTTTCCGTTTCAATTCCGATTGATCTCAACGGGTACAAAATTATTGTTGACGGCGACCTTGTACAGAGTGCCGATATCAATGTTGGCAGCGGCGAGCTGATCGTCACAGGTAATTATTACCAGAAAGGCGGATCTCTTTCCTTTGGTGAAGGCGGAAAGCTTACCGTACAGGGCAATTTTTCTCATACAAAAGCCGTAAATGTCAGCGGCGGTACAATGAAGGTTGATGGTGAGTATTACCAGTCAAACGGTAAGCTGACAATAGGCAGCGGTACTCTGACTGTCGGCGGAGATTATCTCAATGCCTATAAAAATTCAACCAATGAAGACGGCAGCATCAATTATACAGGTTCCTACGGCATACTGAATATGACAGATGACGATGGTTATTTCTGTGTCGGAGGCAATGTTCTTTTTTACAGTGTGCAGAATAATTCCGAAACAAGTAACTGCATTACCGCAGGTACGCTTGAGCTTAAAGGCGATTTTAAGCAGGGACAGGCATCAAACTGCTTTGATGCAAAGGGTACTCACAAGCTTATCCTTTCGGGAACAAAAAAGCAGACTATTGTATTTACTGGAACGGGCAATTCCGGTTTCAATATCCTGCAAGCCACCCCGAATACCGATACTGATATCAAGGGACGCATCAGCACTGTCAGCGGCAATGTCACGGTTGGAAAATTCGAGCAGTACCAGACGCTTGATCTTAACGGTAATACCCTTAATGTTACGGGAGATATGGATTCTCACGGAACAGTATCGCTTAACAAAGGTAATCTGAATGTCGGCGGAGATTTTGTCAAGGACAGCGGCAGGCTCAATATTCAGGACGGAAAAATGACAACAGACGGAGATTTCCGTTTCCAGTACAAGAACGGCTTAAATGAAGACGGAACCGTAAAGTCATATACGGGGTCAAGCGGTGTGCTGAATATGACAAACGACAACGGTTATCTTTGCGTCGGCGGAGATATGTATTTCCACAGTACGCAGAATAATTCCGAAACAAGTAACTGCATTACCGCAGGTACGCTTGAGCTTAAAGGCGATTTTGAGCAGGGACAGGCATCAAACTGCTTTGATGCAAAGGGTACTCATAAGGTCATATTCTCGGGCAAGGATTTACAGAACATAACCTTTGCTTCACCGAAGTCTTCGGGATTCAATATTCTTTCATATACTCCTAACTACAATACAAATATCAAGGGCAGGATCTCCAGAATAACCAAAAATGTCGCAGTTGGCAATTTTGAGCAGTACGGCGAGATCAACCTGAAAGGAAACAGCCTGAAGGTAAGAGGAGATCTCAATGCATTCGGAACGATCTATGCAAACGGCGGTACATTGAACGTTATAGGTAATTATGTACATCAGTCAGGCAAGCTTAAGGTACAGAACGGTACTGTCAAGGTAGGAAAGGATCTCCGCTTCCAGTATAAGAACGGTGTCAATTCTGACGGAACGATAAACTATACCGGATCGGGTGCTGTGCTCAATATGGCTGATGATAAGGGCTATATGCTCGTAAACGGCAATATGTATTTTTACAGCATACAGAATAATTCCTGACGCAAAGGGTACTCATAAGCTTATTATTTCTGGTACAAAGGAGCAGACACTGAAATTCAGCGGAACAGGCAACTCGGGCTTCAATATCCTGACAGGTACGAACGCTCCGAATGCCTATATCAAGGGCAGAGTATCAAAGTTAGGTTCGGATGTTACTCTCGGCAAATTTGAACAGTATCAGAGCCTTGATCTTTGCGGAAAAACACTGACTGTCAAGGGTGACGTCGATGCTCACGGCAGTATCTTCCTTAATGCAGGCAATCTAAATGTCGGCGGCGATTATGTCCACGACAACGGAAAGCTCAAGGTTCAGGACGGTAAAATAAAAGTTGACGGCGATCTCCGTTTCCAGTATAAGAACGGTGTCAATTCTGACGGAACGATATACTATACCGGATCGGGTGCTGTGCTCAATATGGCTGATGA
>CACYWT010000006.1 GCA_902778175.1 uncultured Ruminococcus sp.
TCCGATGCTGCCATATTGAAAACTTATTGCTATTTGAGAGGTCTGTTTCAGGCCTCTTTTTCTTTGCTATATGACGCGGGGTTATTGGGCGGTTACGATAAATTTGGAGGAACACATATGAAAATTGATGAAGATATCGCAAAACTTATATGCGAACTTGAATTTATTATTGGAGATCAATGCTATAATCCTAATTCCTATGATGGTTGGACAGGAGATGAAGGCTGTTCTTACAGGTATCCTGTGAATATTTATCCAAATAGTGATGCAGAAGAACCTGTCAAAGTCAGAGGAAAAGTTACAAGCGACATCTCTTATAAATGGCATAATGGCGAAATAAAAGAATCGAATATCCGTTCAATGAAGTATAAATTCGGCTCAAATCATTTGTTTATAGGAGATGGTCTTATTAAAGCTCTTGAATACTTAGAAGACAGATATAATATAGATTTTAATGAATTAGAGAAAAAAATAAAGAACAAAGAATAAATAATAGAAAAGTATCTGCTGAGATTCATAATCAAAGCCGTAAATGGAAATTTCCATTTCTGGGGGGTGGCTAACCCCCGTCCTCTCACAACACCGTGCGTACCGTTCGGTACACGGCGTTTCGGCTGTTCAAAGATGTGCTTATGCCTTGCACCTCATATTCCTAACCCTAAGCGTTCTTGCCTTATTCTCGGTTTCCAACCTACCTTGTGGCAAGCAACCTCTTTCGAGCAATTGCTATCATCAGATGTCAGATAATCAGTGTCTGTCTTATCCCATCCGTCAAGCCCTTTCCTCCATCTATTTTCATAGACTTCTCAGGTACTACGGCTTGAGCTGACTTCTGCACGCTCAATCATACCTTGCGATATGGGTTACTAAGGAACATACTAAATAAATGTTCTGCATAGCATACCGTGCAGAATATGTGATTTCTGTTCGTCAGACCAGAGGTTTGCCATCCGGCTTCCTTCAGATTCCGTCTCACGACGGACACCCTTGCCTTTGGCTGTAAGTTTCCCACTATCAGGGCACTTTACGGACTTTCACCGATTAGGCTACGCCCATGCCGGGCGAACTAAAAAAAGGCAGCGCCGGTTTAAGATGGCGCTGCCTTGCTTACTTAATTATATAAATTTCATTTTATATGCATTTTCAATTTCATATTTGTAACCGTCGGTGTTCCAATGCTCGATATGATATATTTTATCCTTACAGCTGAGATAGTTTTCCGATGGTATAAGACAGCAGTCAAGCACACCGCTGATCTTTTTTTCTGATGGTATAAATACTCTTCCGTTCTTTTTCTGAATTATCTGAAGTTTTTCAAAAAAATGATGTATATCTGATGCGGTAATATCATTCATGCCATAAAAAGCAAAAACCTCAATACAGCTTTTGATAAGGCTGAAACTCTGCATCTGTGAATAATCCACCATTGCTTTTTCACCCTTGTAGAAAAAGCTTACCTCGTTATAGTTTATTTTCTCAGTCATTCTGATGCTCCTTTATCAGTTCATTAATCATATCCTTATCCTGAATAGTTGCAGCGATTATCATGGAGTAAACTTTTTCAGGATTTTTATAGAAATTCTTTTTTACCGTTTCTGCATCGTTTCTTTCGGGAACAAGAAGGGTGAGTGACATCAGATCCCTGGTTCCGTCTGTAATACATACAGTAACATAGTAGCCGCCATCATCAGCCTTTTCGATCCTGACAGGGTTTTCTTTTTCATTTATACGAAGTTCAGCCTGATCTTTTACAGCTTTCAGAGCCTTTTGTCTGATAAAAGAGGACAGTTCCGATCCGAGTTGTTTTGCAACCAGCTTTCCGTTTTTTGTGATAGCGATGGTTTTTTCGTCCTCATATTTCAGATTTCCAAGCTTTACCAGTTCTGATACGGCAGATGAAACTTCAAAATAATTTGCTATTCCGTTTTCCTGTATGCTGTCAATGAGATCTTCACGGGCAATAGGTTTTTCGAACTGATCGAGCATATAGCATATCAGGATTCCAATTTCTCTTGTATTTCTGAGTCCTCCGGGTTCAACACCGGCTGAAAATGCATCAAATTCCAAAACTATGCCTCCTGACTAATGAAGATAACATAATAAGTATAACACAAATATGCTTTCTGTTCAATTAAAAATGACGGATTTTTTTATTATGATCAGAAATAAGGTCTGTGTTGTTATTTTAAATAAAAACTATATAACTAATTTGCCTATTATCATGATTTTAATTGCAATATATTGATTGTAAATAATACATATGGTATAATAAACATAAGTATAGGTATTTGTTAATAATTAACAAGAGAGAGAAAGGGATGATTATTATGAAGAAGAAAGTGATGAGTCAATTACTTTCATATATCTTGTTTTTTGCTGTTATATTTCAAGGATTCATTTTTATCGGAAAGCCGATGCAAGCCCAGGCTGCTTCACTCGGTATAAAAGCAAATGTTTCTGTTTCGTCCATGTATGTAGGAGGAAATCTGACTGTACAGGCAACGGCTTCCGGCGGTTCATCGCCGTATAACTATAAATTTATCTATAAAGTCGGAAACGGCGGCTGGCAGGTGGCAAAATATTATGGTTCATATAATAAAGTTTCATTCACAACTAAAACAGCCGGAACATATACTGTAAGATCATATGCTAAAGATAAAAAGAATCTGGAGGCATATTGCGATATCAAAGTTACTGTGAAACCGAAATATGTCGCTCTGTCAAATAATTCGTCGATCAATTCTTACACTGTAGAATACGGAACTGCTGTGGTTATTAACGGAAAAGCATCCGGAGGAAATGCGCCTTACACATATGCGTTTTATCAAACGATTCAGGATGGCACAAAAAAAACTATCAAGAATTTTTCTTCAGCATCAAGTACTTCTATAAAGCTTTCTCCCGGATATTATAAGATAGAATGTGTGGTTAAGGACAAGGACGGAAAAACCGCTACAAAAGCATTCAATAATGTTACGGTTAAAAAGAAAAATACAGCAACTTTAAAAAATATATCCACTTTACCGACATCCGTAATCGCAGTAGGAAGCTCGCTGAAAATAACCGGAAAGGCTTCCGGCGGATATCAGCCTTATCAGTACGCATCATACTATTCGCTTGACGGAAAGACTTACACAAAAATCAGTGATTATAACAAGAGCGCATATTCTACTGTAAAATTATCCAAACCCGGTTTTTATACAATTAAAACTCTTGTTAAGGATATAGCCGGCAAGGTTAATACAAAACTGATAAATCTTACAGTCAAAAAGGATACCGGCAAGATTATGACTCTCAGTTCTTCGGTCAATGTCGGTTTACTTGTTGATCAGGGGGCAAAGGCCACTGTCAAGGCAACAGCCTACGGCGGATCGCAGCCATATAAATATGCATATTACTATAAGATAGATTCCGGAAGCTGGCATGTGCTCAAAACCTTCAGCACCGACTTATCCGCTCAGTATAAATTCTCTAATAAAGGTCATTATACACTTAAAGTAACTGCCCGCGATGCTACCGGAAAAACAATAGATAAAACCTTCTCAGTTGATTCAATAGCAGTTTCGAGCTACACTGCGTCCGGAGTCAATAAAGGAACAAAGAATGTCAATTATGGTTTTTCTGTAACGCTTAATGCTCAGAATAAGGGAACAGGATCACAATATGCATTCTTCTATAAGAAAGTCGGAACAAATGTATGGTCTACACTGCAGAATTACAGTTCAAAACAGACAGCAGTATTCAGACCGAGATATACTGATAAATATCTGGTTCTGATCTATACCAAAGTAGGAACAACATTATATCCTGCTACCTATTATGTAACATCTTCTATTGATCCGAGGATAAATAAAACGCTGAACCTTATCAATAGTGAGCGCAATAAAGCCTGTCTGAAACCTGTTGCTCTTGATACAGATCTGATATTTGTCTGCGGAGTAAGGGCAGAAGAGTTAAGTAAGGTATATTCTCATACAAGACCAAACGGATCAAGTTATTCAACAGTTCTCGATGAATATGATGCCGATTATTCCACAAGAAGCGGCGAGAATATCGCAGCCGGTTTCTCAAGTGCAGATGATACGGTAGATGGATGGATGGCTTCTGCTAAACACAAAGCAAATATTCTGAATCCCAATTATTCAAAGATGGGTGTAAATATCTACAACAAATTCTGGGATCAGATTTTTACTGATTAAAGGCAACACCGCTGATTGCTCTTTTACCGTTATTCTGTACCAAACTTGGCAGATAACCGTAAAAACAGGAAGTTCATCTGAGGAACTATCATTGTAAGTTTTTGTAAAAAAATCTGCGGTGCGCAGGAAAACCTGTGCATCGCATATCTATTATTATCTGAGGATCATTTCTGCTGCTTTTATTCCGTCAACTGCTGCGGACATTATTCCTCCGGCATAACCGGCGCCTTCTCCGCATGGATAAAGTCCTTTTAATGATACCGAATTCATTGTTTCGTCCCTGAGTATTCTTACAGGTGAAGAGCTGCGGCTCTCCACAGCAGTTAATACAGCATCTCCGTCAGCAAATCCATGGAGTTTACCATCAAGAACAGCCAGACCTTCTTTCAGAGCATCGGTCATAAACTCAGGCAGACAACTGTGCAGTTCGGTCAACTCATATCCCGGTCTATAGCTTGGAATGACATTTCCGAGCTGAGCGGTCTTTTCTTTTCTCAAAAAATCACATACACGCTGAACCGGAGCGTGATAGTTTTCACCGCCGTAAATAAACGCCTGCTTTTCAAGCTTTCGCTGTAATTGTACTCCTGCGAGGATATCACTGCTGCCGAAATCAGACGGATCAATTCCAACAAGCAAAGCAGAATTTGCATTTATTCCATCTCTGGCAAATTCGCTCATACCATTGGTAACGAGATGCCCTTTTTCACTTGCAGCAGCAACAACGCTGCCGCCCGGACACATACAGAAGGTATAGACGCCTCGTCCGTCTGCAAGATGCGCCGCGAGCTTATAATCGGCAGCCGGAAGAAATGGACTGTTATACAAGCTGCCGTATTGCTGACGGTTGATCTGTTCCTGAAGATGCTCAATACGCACACCCATAGCAAAGGATTTCTGTTCCATACGGATACCTTTTTCATTAAGCATAGAAAAAGTATCTCTTGCGCTGTGACCTACAGCAAGAATCAAACTGTCTGTTTTTATTGTATATTTTTGTCCGTCTTTCATATATACAGCAGAACACAGAGTTCCGTTGTTTTCACAGATATCAATAAGTTTCGCACCGAATAATACCTTTCCGCCGAGAGAAATGATCTCTTTGCGGATATTTTTGACTGTATTTTTAAGTTTATCTGTACCGATATGAGGTTTCGCAAGATAAAGTATCTCTTCCGGTGCGCCATGTTTTACAAATTCCTGCAGTACTTTCCGTATACGGTGATCCTTAGTTCCAGTGGTAAGTTTTCCGTCGGAAAAGGTTCCGGCTCCTCCTTCTCCGAACTGAACATTGGAATCAACGTCAAGCTCTTCTCCGTTCCAGAATGAAGATACATCTTTAGTGCGCTTATCAACGTCAGCTCCGCGTTCAAGTACTATCGGTTCCTGACCTGCCTGGGCGAGAATAAGAGCAGCAAATAATCCGCATGGTCCGCTGCCGACAATGACAGGACGCAGCCCGGATTTTTTGCATACAGGAAGTTCATATTGGTATTCTTTGATTATTTCTGCTGATTTGCATTTATCAGCTATTTTTTGTTCATTGTTCCCGATAACGACATCAACGGAGGCCTGAAAATGGATCCTGTCTTTTTTTCTTGCGTCCAGACTTCTTTTGTAAAGAGAAAGCCTTTTGATCTGCGACGGATCAATTTTCAGTTTTTTTGCAGCAGCAGATCTCAATGTGTTTTCATCATATTCAATCGGCAGGGAAATGCCATTTATTCTTATCATAATTATTCCGTCCGTTTCATTTGATATTATTTGCAGCCTTTATTCCGCTTCCGAATGCAAAGTGAAGGTTATATCCTCCGCAGTCGCCGTCAACATTCAGCATTTCACCGCAGATATACAGGTTTCTGATTTTTCTGGACATGAGCGAATCAGCATATATCTCGTCTGAACCGATCCCTCCAGCGCAAACCTGAGCAGATCTGAAATTGTCTGTTTTTACCGGAGTAAAACAGAAATTTTTGATTTTTTCTGCAAGTATGTAAATATCATCATCTGTAATATCCCGACAGTTTCTTTTTTCTATCCGGCAATTCTTTACGAGTACTGCGGATAGATTTTTATTCAAAGCCCCCGATAAAATATCCGATGTATTTTGTTCTGCGAAGGTTTTACGACAGGATCTCAGGTATCTGATAAGCTCTTTTTCATTATACTCCGGCATAAGATCCGCGGAAATGCAGAGCTTATTGCGATGTTTTCCGAAAACGGTATTGAAGGTAAGATATTCATTGATCAGTCTGGAACATTCAAATAAACATATGCCTGATATGCCTTTATCGCTGAATTGGATTTCTCCCTGTTTTTCTCTTAGTTTTTTTCCGTCGCAGATCACAGAGATCTTTCCCTTTGCACGGACCCCTTTGAGTGCTTTGTATTTTTCTTTTGTTTCAACAGGAGAAAGAGAAGGGAAAAGGGGAGTCGGTTCTATTCCTGCATTTTTCAGTAATTCAAGACCGCTGCTGTCGGAGCCTAAAGAAGGAGATGCCTTGCTGCCGCATGCGAAAATAATGTTTTCGGCAATTATTTTTTCTTCGTCGGAATCAATGATGATGCTATTATTTTTTCTCTTTATTGACTTGATCAGAAAACCGCAGCGTATATTCACTTCAAGCTGTGCCAGCCTGTTTCTCATACAATCAAGTACGGAAGAAGCCTGATTGCTGTAGGGATATAACCTCCCTTCGGAATCTTCTCTGAGCAAAAGACCAAGTGATGAAAAAAATCTTTTCAGTTCCTTTATTCCGAAATCATCAAGTACAGAAGAAATTATCTCCTTATCTCCGTAATAATGGCTTTTATCTGAATTCATATTACTGATATTGCATCGTCCGTTTCCTGTCGCAAGAAGCTTTCTTCCGATTTTTGCTTGTTTTTCCAGAAGAATTACATTTTTTCCGCCGGATCTTTCTGCTGCGGTAATTGCAGCTGCAAGACCTGACGCGCCTGCTCCTATTACGGCTATTTTGATCTGATACATTATTTCACGTCCTGACTTTGTGCGGTGTTGTCTTTATTTCCTTTGTATAATATACCATAAATAATTAATTGCAGCAACCGGTTTTTTATATGAAAAAATTAGTAATGATATTTTTTATTATAGATGGCATACTATATACGGGAGTTGAGCAAGATGAAAAGGTATCTGATATTAATACTTATTACGGTAATGTGCATTATCGGCATTTTTACTGTCGGAAATATTGTTACGGCGGCTTCTGATGTTACCGTCTATACATTGCAGCGTCAGGATGCTGACAATACCGTAACCGCATCGGGAAAACTGCAGTATGAGGATCGTCTTCCGGTTAATGCAGGCAATTACTGTATAGTTGATGAAATAATGGTCAAAAACGGTAATACTGTAGCGTCGGGAGATGTTCTGGTCAAAGTAAGCGAATTGATTTTGACGGAGGATTTTCCCTATACAGAATCTGATGCCGAAGCAATGCTTGATCTGTTAAACGGAAACGGGATCCCTGCGGAAATAATCGACCGGATAAGAGAGTATACCGTTCAAAAGGAGATCATAGCCGAAAAAGACGGTATTATTTCTGGTATTTGCTGCAAAAAGGACGAAATATTAAAAAAAGACACGACAATAATGACAATATCAGATCCTTCAGCTCTTGTGATACCGTTGGATATCAATGAAATGAAAATATCCGGTATCCAATGCGGACAGTCAGTCCGGGTAAACTTTCCGGCGATCGGAGATAAAAAATTCAGCGGAGAAATTATAAAAATCTCTGATGAGGCGAAGCAGGCGAAATCCTTATCCGGCAGTGAAACAACTGTAGAAACAATTGTCCGGATAAAAGATCCCGATGAAAGACTCCGGATAGGCTACAGTGCTGAATGTATAATTCTGGTTTCGACTGACAAGAATATTCTGCTGCTCCCATATGAATATCTTCATACTGATGAAAAGGGTTCATTCGTTTTTGTAGCCAGAGGCAGCCAGGCATATAAAGTTTATATTGAAACCGGTACGGAATATCGCAAGGGTATTGCAATAAAAAAGGGGCTCAGAGAAAACGAAAAGATCATCTGCAAACCCGATGATCTGTCAGACGGGCAGAGAATAAAAATAACGGAGGATACCTGATATGTTTGAAATACTGCGCAGGGCAGTTGTAAATATTATCTGCAATAAGGGACGTATGCTGCTGACCTTGTTCGGTATTGCCGTCGGAACAGCTGCGGTTATAATTACCATAAGCATCGGTAACGCCGGCAGCAGCGCGATAGATCATGAAATAGACGGTCTGGGAATGGGTGGACTCAGCGTTACACTTGCCGATCCTCAGGCTCCGCTTACCAAGAAACAGCTTACCGAGATCAGACATATGCCGTTTGTTCGCAGCGCGATGCCTCTTATGTTTGAAACAACAAGTATTCGTTTTAATGATGAATTTCTGCCTGTCTATCTTTGGGGGATAGACCAGAGCGCAGAAAGTGCTGTTTCCCTGAAGATCAGATACGGACGATTCTTCAACGAGGGAGATATTGCATCTGATTCTAAGGTATGTCTGGTAGATGAAAAGTTCGCCGGGATCCATTACGGCAGCAGCAGAATTACAGGCAGAGAGATGATAATTCATAACGGCGCAACCACAGAAAAATATACCATAATAGGTGTAATAAAAACCGGCAGCGGATTGCTGCAGAACGTCATGGGCAGTGTGATACCGGATTTTATATATATTCCGTACAGCACAATGCAGAAAAATCTTTCGAGCGAAAATTTTACTCAGATCGTTGTCCGTACAGTTGATGAGAATTACTCAAAGGAAAGCGGAGTATTGTCTGATCGTTTATCGCATGAAACTGGCTGGAAAGACGCCTATGCCGTCAGCGATCTTTCACGGCAAAAGGACAGCCTTAATAATATAGTTTCTGTATTTTCTCTGGTTTTATCCGCTGTCGGAGCAATTTCCCTTATAGTTGCCGGTATCAATATCATGAATGTGATGCTGGTAGCCGTCAAGGAACGTACCAGAGAAATAGGCATCAAAAAATCAATAGGCGCATCTCCCGGTATAATTATTGCAGAGTTTTTATGCGAGGCAATGATAATAAGCCTTGCAGGCGGTATCGGAGGAATACTGATCTCGGCAATATGTCTGGGCGCAGGAAAGTTTTTTCTTGGTTTGACAATTACTCCCGATTATAATATAATGTTGCTGATGCTGTTTTTTTCTGTTGTAACAGGTACAGTATTCGGTTTGTATCCTGCAGTAAAGGCAGCGTCATTCAAGCCGGTTGACGCGCTGAGATACTATTGATCGGAGAAAAATATGTCTGTATTTTTTGATAAGCCAAATCTTCCTGATAAAAATGCATCAGTGTTCATTATGTCTGACAGGAAAAAAGAATATTCTGATGCACTGCATAGATTGACCGGAGCTGAAGTTTTCACTACAGCTCCGGTAAGCTCAATTACAGGAGAAGAAAAATATCACGCTGATATGAGTATCATACATATCGGCGGAAAAAAGTTTATTTCTGTTCCGGAAAACAGCGGGCTTAATTCCACTCTTACAGAACATGGCGCCGAATTATATCTTTGCAGCGGAATAACAGCTGCAAGCCCTAAGCTTAATGCATTTATTCTCGGCAATAAACTTATATGCTGCAAAAAAACTGTGTCAGAAATTCTTTCCGGTCATTGTAAAAATAATAATATAGAGATTTTACATACAAATCAGAGATATGCAAAATGTTCTTCGGCTATAATAAATGATAACGCTCTTATCACTTCCGATGAATCAATATACAAGCTTTGTGTAATGAATGATATTGATGTATTAAAAATATCCGCCGGACATATTATGCTCGACGGATACGATTATGGTTTTATAGGCGGCTGCTGCGGAAAAATTTCTTCCGGAGCCATAGCTTTTTGCGGAGATCTGAAAACTCATCCGGATTCTGACAATATCTGCGGATTCCTTGGGAATTATGGGATCAAAGCAGTATCACTTGGCTCAGGTCAGCTTTACGATACAGGGGGAATACTTCCGATAGCCTGAATTTATTCAAAGAGCGGTGTTGAGAAATATCTTTCTGCCGTATCAGGGAGTATGGTAACGACTGTTTTTCCGCTTCCGAGTTTTTCGGCAAGCTTCAAAGCTGCGGCAACATTTGTTCCGCTTGATATTCCGCACATAATGCCCTCAAGCTCTGCAAGCTGTTTTGCTGTATTGATGGCATCTTCATCGGTAACGATATGTATATGATCATATATATTTTTGTTGAGTATTGACGGAATAATACCGTCGCCGATACCCATCTGGAGATGAGTTCCGATAGTTCCGCCTGCAAGGATAGCTGCGTGTTCCGGCTCAACAGCCCATATTTCCATATCAGGATACTGTTTTTTTAGTGTTTCACCGATACCTGTAATTGTGCCGCCGGTACCGATCCCCGAACAGAAACCGTCTATTTTGCAGGCTGTCTGTTCAAGTATTTCCAGAGCAGTATAGTATTTGTGAGCATTGGTATTGTTTTCGTTTTCAAACTGCTGAGGAACGAAAACACGTTTGTCAGATGCCTGCATTTCAAGGGCGGTATCAAGACACTTCTGGATACATTTGCCAATATCTCCGTCATCATGTATAAGAATGACTTCTGCGCCGTAATGTGTAACAAGCTTGCGTCGTTCTTCACTGACAGAGTCTGGCATGATGATTATTGTTTTGTATCCGCGTACTGCGCCTACCAGAGCAAGACCGATGCCCTGATTTCCGCTTGTAGGTTCGACAATAATGGTATCAGCTTTGATCCTGCCTTCCTTTTCAGCTTTTATGATCATATTGTAAGCTGTTCTGGTTTTGATGGATCCGCCGACATTAAGTCCCTCGAATTTCACTAAGATATCCGCATTGCCCGGCTTATTGATCCTGTTAAGTCTGATTATCGGGGTATGACCGATCGGTTCAAGAATATTATTATATATCATTCTCTTTCCTCGTTTTCCTGAATTTTTCAACTAATAATAGATTATAACATAATTATTTATCAAAATCAATCACCGGACGGAATGATAATTCAAAATAATTTTTTATTAACAGATATTTTTTCTTTAAGGAAAAAACACTCTGTTCGTATGTAAAAAATAATAATATTTTTTTGTCTGTCGGCAACAATTGTAAACTTGATACCCGTTTATCTGATTATTTTTTTCGTCACCCGATACAAAAAATAACAATTTCTACTTTACATTATGCCGATTGTATAGTAAAATATAATATGATGAAAAATATGTAAACAGGAGTGTGCAGTATTATGGAGCCTAAATATAAAAGAGTTCTTCTGAAACTCAGTGGCGAATCACTCGCCGGAGAAAATAAACACGGTATTGATTTTGATACGGTGCTCAGATTCTGTGAGCCTATCAAAAAGCTGAATGACATGGGTGTTGAGGTCGCTATTGTTGTCGGCGGCGGAAACTTCTGGAGAGGACGCTCCAGCGGAAGCATGGACAGGACAAGAGCAGACCATATGGGTATGCTTGCTACGGTCATTAATGCTCTCGGAGTATGTGATACACTTGAACAGCTTGATCTTGAAGTAAGAGTCCAGACTGCTATTTCAATGCAGCAGGTAGCCGAGCCTTATATAAGAAACCGTGCTATCAGACATCTTGAAAAGGGCAGGATCCTTGTTTTCGGATGCGGCACAGGCAACCCGTTCTTCTCAACAGATACGGCTGCTGCGCTCAGAGCTGCCGAGATCGAAGCTGATATAATCCTCAAGGCAACAATGGTCGACGGAGTTTATGACAGCGATCCCAAGAAAAACCCCGATGCAAAGAAGTATGAAACTATTTCTTTCCACGATGTACTTAATAAGGATCTTGCAGTAATGGACAGCACTGCTGCCGCAATATGCAAGGATAATAATATTCCGATCATAGTATTCAGTCTTGATAATCCGGAAAACATTGTTTCTGCTGTTTGCGGAGAAAAAGTTGGTACAATAGTTGAATAAAAAGGAGGCAATCCCAATGAAAACAGTAATTAACAGCACAGATGAAAAAATGAAAAAGTCCGTCAAACATCTTGAAACCGAGTTTTCTGAGATCCGTGCAGGAAGAGCAAATCCCTCGGTTCTTGATAAGGTAAGGATAGATTATTACGGTACTCCTACACCCATTAATCAGGTTGCAGCTGTTTCTGTAACAGAAGCCAGAACACTTACGATCCAGCCTTGGGATACTTCTCTGCTCAGAGCTATCGAAAAGGCTATCCAGACTTCCGATATCGGTATCAATCCCCAGAATGACGGCAAACTTATCCGTATGATATTTCCGCCGCTCACCGAGGATCGCAGAAAGGAAATCGTTAAGGATATAGCAAAAATGGGTGAGGAAGCCAAGGTCGCTGTACGCTCTATCAGAAGAGAAGCTATGGATAAGCTCAAAGCAATGAAAAAGAGCAGCGAGATCACGGAAGATGATCAGAAGCACGGCGAAAAAAGGATTCAGGATATTACTGACAATCACATTAAGAATATTGACAGTATGACTGATAAGAAGCAGAAGCAGATCATGGAGATCTGATCTGTTGTGAAAAGGGAATATCTCGGCAAGAGTTTTTCTTGCCGAGTTATTTTAATGAATTAAAAGGTGAGAGCTGATAAAATATTATCGGTTGTCATATTTTAATTGGACAGAGGTGTTTCATGTGATAAAAGGTCATCCGGAACTTATTATTCCTCAGCATGTCGGAATAATTATGGACGGTAACGGTCGCTGGGCAAAAAAACGTGCCATGCCGCGCAGCGTAGGACATCGTTTCGGCGCACAGAATTTCCGCAAGATTACAAGATATATAAGTAAAACAGGTGTAAAGGTACTCACTTTATATGCATTTTCTACCGAAAACTGGAAACGCTCATTTGCAGAAGTCAATGCGCTTATGGGCTTGTTTAAGGAATATCTTATAGATCTGCTGACAAATTTCAAAGAGGACGATATAAAGGTAGTTTTTATTGGCGACAGATCGGCTTTCGATAAAAACCTGATCGAGCTAATCGAAGAAAATGAGGAGCAGGCAAAGGACAGAACCGGAATGCTTCTTAATATTGCCATGAATTACGGCTCCAGAGATGAAATACTAATGGCTGTGAAAAAGCTTTGCCGCGAAGTCCGGGATAACGGACTTGATCCTGAAAGTATCACTGTTGATGATATTTCAGCCCGTCTTTATACAGCCGGCGAACCGGATCCCGATCTTATTATACGCACGGGCGGAGAAATGCGTCTTAGTAATTTTCTTCTGTATCAGTCTGCATATTCCGAGATATATTCAACAGATACTTTATGGCCGGATTTCCACGAAAAGGATTTTGACGAGGCAATAATAGCGTTTAATCAAAGAAACAGGCGTTTCGGAGGTGTGTAAATGCTTAAACGGATCACCTCAGCGGGAATGCTTATCCTTGTTATGGGGTCAATAATCCTTCTGAGTATCAAATTCAGTATAATGGTTGATGTTTTTGTTGCGCTTGTCTGTATAGCATCGGTGTTTGAATTCTGCAAGGCAATAAAAACATTGAAGCTGTTTCAGCTAAGCATACCGTGTATGCTTTTCGCAGCAGTCTATCCTTTTATGGTAAGCTTTGGATTCACTCAACTGACATTCTACGGATTCACTACCGTTATGCTATGTATGCTGATATTTTTTCATGAAAAAATATCCTTCAATAATTTTGCATATACATACAGTATGACGCTGCTAATTACGATCTCATTATCTGCTCTGATCAGAATGAAATTTATTGACAGCGAACATATGCCTATGTATTTTGTCCTTGCAATCGCTATCCCATGGCTTGCCGATGTCGGCGCATATTTTACAGGTGTATTTATTGGCAAACATAAACTCTGTCCTAAGATCAGTCCCAAGAAAACGATAGAGGGTGCTATCGGAGGAGTATTATTCTGTATATTCAGCTGTGTTGTAATGCTTTTTATTTTTCAGAAGCTGTTTTACGGTGATAATATCAATATGAATTATTTCTCAATTATTCTTATTGGTTTCGGAGGCTCCCTGCTTTCGATAATAGGAGATCTGAGTTTTTCGGTAATAAAGAGATCGTATTCCGTAAAGGATTACGGTGATCTTATTCCCGGTCACGGCGGTATACTTGACCGTTTTGACAGCGTTGTTACATTTGTACCTTATATGTATCTTGTTATGCTGTATTTACCAATCGTATGTAAATAAGGAGGGAAAACCATGGCAGCAAAAATATCTGTTTTAGGTTCTACAGGTTCTATCGGCACTCAGACACTTGATGTAGCAAGGATGCATGGTCTGAAAGTCACTGCTCTTACGGCAAATCATAATATTGAACTGCTTGAAAAGCAGGCAAGAGAATTTCATCCTATTATGGTAAGCGTATCAGATCTGGGAGCGGCCGCTCAGCTTAAAATTGCCCTGAGCGATACCGATATTGATGTATTCTGCGGAGAAGAGGGTATAATCCGTGCTGCCGTGGAAGAAACATCAGATACGGTTGTTAACGCTATTGTCGGGGTAGCAGGACTTCTTCCGACAGTTGCAGCAGTCAGGGCAGGAAAAAACATTGCCCTTGCAAATAAAGAAACTCTCGTAGCAGGCGGAAGCATTGTTATGAGAGAGGTAAAGGAAAAGGGAATAAAGCTTTATCCTGTTGACAGCGAACATTCCGCAATATTCCAGTGCTTACAGGGTTGTCCGCCTGATTCTCTTGACAAAATAATTCTTACCGCTTCCGGCGGTACATTCTTTGGAAAGACAAGAAAAGATCTGGAAAATGTTTCTGTAAATCAGGCGCTGAAACATCCGAACTGGTCTATGGGAGCAAAGATCACGATAGATTCTTCTACTATGATGAATAAAGGTCTTGAAGTAATAGAAGCTTCATGGCTGTTCGGCTGCAGTGATGATCAGATAGAAGTCCTGATCCACCGGGAGAGTATAATCCATTCAATGATAAGGCTGAAGGATAATGCTGTGATCGCACAGCTCGGCGTTCCCGATATGAGAATACCGATACAGTATGCGCTTACTTATCCGAACAGGCTGCCTTCGCCTGCTGCGGCTCTTGATTTTTCAGAGATCACATCTATGAGTTTCTATAAGCCTGATACTGAAACATTCAGCTGTCTATCTATATGCCGTGACGCTCTCAGGCGCGGAGGACTTTATCCGACAGTCGCAAATGCGGCAAACGAAGTTGCAGTTGAATTGTTCCTGAACGAAAAGATACGTTTTCTTGATATAGCTGATATAGTCGGCAATGCAGTCGCATCGTTTGATACGGATATCAAGGATCCGTGTCTTGAAGATATACTTGAAACAGATAAAGAAACCCGTCTGAAAATCAGACAGAATTTTTGACCGGAGATGATATGTCATAGATATTGCAATACTTATTATAATAGGAGTACTCCTGTTTGAACTTATTGTATTTTTTCACGAGGGCGGTCATTTTATTACAGCAAAGCTGTGCGGCGTAAAAGTAAATGAATTCGCTTTGGGAATGGGTCCTAAAATCATTAAATTCAAAAAAGGAGAAACTCTGTATTCACTTCGTCTTTTTCCGATAGGCGGTTTCTGCGCAATGGAAGGAGAAGATGAAAACAGCGATGATGAAAGAGCTTTTGGCAATAAGAAAGTATGGCAGAGAATGCTTATTGTAGTAGCCGGAGCAGTAATGAATATTCTTTTCGGACTTGTGCTTATGATGATAACTCTTGCTCCGAATAAATATTTCGCATCTACTACAATAGCTGTTTTTGCTGATAATGCCACATCGTCCCAGCAGCTTCAGGTCGGAGATGATATCAGATCTATAAACGGCTATAAGATCGATACGATAACCGATCTCAGCTTTGCACTGGCTACTTCAAAATCCAACAAGCTTGATATGACTGTATCAAGGAACGGCGAAATAAAGAATTATACAGGCGTTACACTTCCTACCGTAAAAAAGAATGATAAGGAAATAATCCAGCTTGATTTTAAAGTAGCCGCAATAGATAATAATATCGGTACATTGCTTAGTCAGACATTCAAGTCCACATGGTCAACTGTCAAGATGGTGTGGGCAAGTCTTATAGGGCTGATACGCGGGCAATTCAGCCTTAATGAAGTCAGCGGTCCTGTGGGAATGACGTCTGCTATCTCTCAGGCAACTGCATCAGGACTTGAAAGCAGTTTTACTGACGGTCTGATGAATCTGATCTATGTTATGATGATCATAACAGTAAACCTCGGTGTGGTTAATCTTCTTCCGCTTCCTGCGCTTGACGGCGGCAGACTGGTATTCCTTATTATTGAGGCGATCCGCCGCAAACCGATCAAACCCGAACATGAAGGTTATGTTCATGCAGCCGGTATGATATTGCTTTTTGCATTTATGATAATTATTACTATTAAAGATGTTATCCAATTGATAGTCTGACGGAGTTGATTATAATGGAAAGAAGAAAGACAAGACAGATAAACTGCGGTAAGATCCGGATGGGAAACGATTATGATATTAAAGTGCAGTCAATGCTTAATGTCCCCTCAACTGATGTAGAGGGAAGCGTCCGTCAATCTGTCGCGCTTGAAAAAGCAGGCTGCGATATCATCAGACTGGCAATTCCCAATGAAGATGCAGTAAAACTGATTCCTGCTATAAAAAAGGAAGTAAGTGTTCCGCTTGTTGCAGATATTCATTTTGATTATCGTCTTGCTCTTGCTTCAGCTGAAGCCGGAATAGATAAGATACGCATTAATCCAGGAAATATCGGTGACGATGACAGAGTAAAGCAGGTCGCTGATGAATGTAGGAAAAGAAATATTCCTATAAGGATCGGCGTCAATTCAGGTTCGCTTGAAAAGCATATCCTTGCAAAATACGGAAGACCTACTCCGCAGGCTTTATGTGACAGCGCATTATATCACGCTTCACTTCTTGAAAAGTTTGATTTCGGAGATATTGTACTTTCGATGAAATCATCTAATGTTGAATTTATGACTCAGGCGTATGAGCTTGCTGCCCGGCAGTGTGATTATCCTCTTCACCTCGGAGTTACCGAAGCCGGAACTGAAAGAATGGGCATAATCAAATCTTCCGTGGGTATTGGTTCTCTTCTTCTCAGAGGAATAGGTGATACGATCCGTGTATCCCTTACAGATGATCCGGTAAAGGAAGTATATGCTGCTAAAGATATTCTCAAGTCTTTGGGGCTTAACAAAGATGGAATCCGTTTTATATCCTGCCCCACATGCGGACGTACAAGGATCGATCTGATCAGTATTGCGAAGCAGGCTGAAGAACTTCTCAGGGATTGCCGCAAGAATATCACTGTTGCTATAATGGGTTGTATAGTAAACGGTCCCGGTGAGGCAAGAGAAGCAGATATCGGAATTGCCGGCGGCGACGGAAACGGTCTTATATTCAAAAAAGGAGAGATAATCCGCAAAGTTCCGGAAGATGCTCTTCTCAGTGAATTGTTGAAAGAAATTGAAAAGATGTAAACAATCGGTTGATATAGTTCCTGCCGCAGCAGTTTGATGTCCGGCAGACTCTGTATCAACTGTTTCATATAATAAAAGAGGAGATAGCTTGAAAAAATTCGAGGAGTTTTTTAGTAATTATCTTGATCTGTCCAAGGTTTGTCCTGCGATAAAAGAGAGTGAGATTCTTCATATCAATATTGATACTTCCGCTCGCAGTATGGCAATTGAAGCTAAATGTCCGGCTCTTGCAGATCATAAGGATATAATTGATACGGAAAATATAATAAAGAGCAGTATACTGAATTTGTCTGACTGTCGGTTCATGCCGCGTTATGACGGAGAATTGTTTGATCTTGATTATTATCCTCAGCTTATACTTGAACTGAAAAGACGCTGCATTAGTCTTAACGGAACTCTGAATGATTCCTCCGTCAGTCTTGACGGTAACAGACTTATTGTTGAGTTGAAACACGGAGGAAAGGATCTGCTTGTCAGTCAGAAATTCGACCGTAATCTTTCAGAGCTGATCCATAAGGAATTTGGTATTTCGCTGAATGTCGGGTATAGTGGTATCCTGACTATCGACAGTGAAAGCAGTTCATATATTGAGAAACGTAAAACAGAGGAAGAAAAAGTATTGCGCGATGCTCAGATTCAGCAGATGGCGGAATACGATTCCATGATGCAGACAGCTAATGAAAAAAAGGCTGAGAAAAAGCCTGTGAATATTGCGCCTGTTTCTTCTATGGAGCTGGAGATACGAGATAATGATCATCTTATCCCTTCGTATGTTCCGGAAAGTGCAAATCCGATATTCGGAGGTCCCGTTCACGGAGATACGATACCGCTTAATCAGATAACCGGCAATTCGGGGAAAGTTGTGATCTGGGGAGAGATCATTTCCATTGATGTAGTTGACGCTAAAAGCGGCAAAACCAAAATAATAACCATTACGCTGACCGATTACAGAGGATCGGGAACAGTAAAGATGATCGAGGCAAATGAAAAATGTCAGCCTGTACTTGATCTGAAAAAGGGAATGTGTGTTCTGATCAGAGGTGAGGCGGAATATGATAATTTCCTGCATGACGTTGCTGTCAGAGCAAGAGCTATAAGTGTTGTTGCTTTGCCGAAAATCGTCGATAATGCAGAAAAGAAGCGTGTAGAGCTTCATTTGCATACAAATATGTCTGCTATGGACGGTGTGACAAGCGCCGGTGATCTTGTTAAAAGGGCATTTGACTGGGGTATGCCTGCAATTGCCATTACAGATCACGGTGTCGCACAGGCTTATCCCGATGCTATGAATGCAAGAGATGCGATCAGAAAAAAGGGCGGAGATATAAAAATAATATACGGTGTTGAGGCATATTTCATTAACGATCAGACCACTGACGCCGTAACAGGCCCTAAAGATCAGTCCCTGAACGGAGAATTTATTGTATTTGATATTGAAACCACCGGTCTGAGCGCAGCAAGAGAAAAAATCACAGAGATCGGAGCTTTGCGAATTAAAGACGGAGAAATAACCGATAAGTTTTCCACTTTTGTAAATCCTGAAAAACATATCAGTCAGAAAATAACCGAGCTTACCGGCATCACCGACGAAATGGTTGCAGACGCTCCATCGGAAGCAAAAGCTGTTGCGGATTTTCTGTCTTTCTGCGGAGAAAATGCCGTTGTTGTTGCTCACAATGCATCATTTGACACATCATTCATAAAAGCTGCTGCAGAGCGTAACAACCTTACATATACGCTTACCCATATTGATACGCTTGCAATTTCAAGAGCGATATTCCCACAGCTTAATAAGCATAAGCTTGATAATGTTGCAAAATATCTCAAGCTCGGGGACTTTAATCATCATCGCGCATATGATGACGCTTATATGCTTGCGCGTATTTTTCAGGTAATGCTCAAAAAGCTTTCTGATGAATTCAATATTGACAATATTTCAAAAATAAATACCGCTATTCCAAAGCCCGATTTTAAAACCTATAAATCATATCATCAGATAATACTCGCAAAAAACCAGTTAGGTCTTAAAAATCTCTATAAGCTTATTTCTAAAGCTCATATCAATTATTTCTATAAAAAACCGCTTATTCCAAAATCTGAACTGATAAAGCACAGAAGCGGACTTCTTATCGGCAGTGCCTGTGAAGCCGGAGAGCTGTTCAGAGCGATTGTTGACGGCAAAAACTGGGAAGAACTTAAACAGATAGCGTCTTTCTATGATTATCTGGAGATACAGCCGATAGGTAACAATATGTATATGCTCCGCAACGGCACAGTAAATACTGTCGAGGAGCTGCAGGATTTCAATAAAACTGTTGTAAAGCTCGGAGAAGAGCTTAATCTTCCTGTTGTAGCAACCTGCGATGTACATTTTATGGATCCGCATCAGAGTGATTACCGTAAGGTGCTTATGACATCTCTCGGTTTTTCAGACGCTCTTGAGCAGGCGCCGCTATATTTCCGCAATACAGCTGAGATGCTCAAGGAATTTGAATATCTCGGTGAGAAAAAAGCATATGAAGTTGTTGTTGAAAATACCAACAGGATCGCGGATATGGTAGAGGCGCTGAGAGCTGTACCAAAAGGAAATTTCCCTCCGTTTATTCCCGGAGCAGAGGAACAGCTGACGAGCATTACATGGGAACGCGCAAAAAAAATGTACGGCGATCCGCTGCCTGAAATTGTCAAGGCGAGAATAGATAAGGAACTGAATTCAATAATCAAAAACGGATTCTCCGTTCTTTATATGACTGCCCAGAAACTTGTTGCAAATTCAAATGAAAACGGATATCTTGTCGGTTCCCGTGGTTCCGTCGGTTCTTCATTTGTTGCGACTATGTCGGGTATTTCCGAGGTTAATCCTCTTTGTCCGCATTATGTATGTCCGAAATGTCAGAACAGCGAGTTTTTTGACGACGGAAGCGTCGGCTCTGGTTTTGACCTTCCGCCGAAAAAATGTCCGAATTGCGGCGCCGATTATCTTTGTGACGGACATGATATTCCGTTTGAAACTTTCCTCGGTTTCAAGGGCGACAAAACTCCTGATATTGACCTTAATTTTGCAGGTGAATATCAGACCCGTTCCCATCGCTATACAGAAGAACTTTTCGGTAAGGAAAATGTCTTCAAAGCCGGAACTATTGCAACTGTCGCAGAAAAAACTGCGATCGGCTATGTAAAAAAATATGAAGAGGTTACCGGTACAACACTTAACAAAGCAGAGGAACTGCGTCTTGCCGCAGGCTGTACAGGTGTACGCCGCACAACCGGACAGCATCCTGCCGGAATGGTCGTAGTTCCGCGAATGAACGATATTTACGAATTCTGTCCTATACAGCGACCTGCAAATGATCAGAAAACTGATATAATTACAACTCATTTTGATTTCCATTCCATTCATGATACAGTCTGCAAGCTTGACGAACTCGGACATGATGTTCCTACAAGATATCATTATCTGGAAGAATTTACAGGTATCAGTGTAATGGATGTTGCTATGAATGATCCGGAAGTAATGTCGCTTTTTACCTCAACAAAAGCACTTGGCGTTTCCCCGGAGGATATTGATTCTGAAACCGGAACATTTGCACTGCCTGAGCTTGGTACAAAATTTGTCCGTAATATGCTTATTGAAACACAGCCCAAGACATTTTCCGATCTGCTTCAGATATCCGGTCTGTCACACGGAACAGACGTATGGATCGGAAATGCATCAGAGCTTATAGAAAAGAAGATCTGTACCATATCAGAAGTTATAGGTACCCGTGATAATATCATGGTTTATCTTATGCACAGAGGGCTTGAGCCTGATATGGCATTCAAAATAATGGAAATTGTCCGTAAAGGTAATGCTACAAAGCTGCTTACGGAAGAACATATCAAGGCTATGAAAGAGCATGATGTACCTCAATGGTATATTGATTCCTGTATGAAGATCAAATATATGTTCCCTAAGGCTCATGCTGCGGCATATATGATAGCTGCGCTCCGTCTGGGATGGTATAAGGTCCATAAGCCAATAGCGCATTATGCTTCATATTTTACGGTGAAAAATGAAGATTTTGATGCTGCGCTTGTATGCAAAGGAAAAGACGCCGTCAGAAATAAAATGACAGAGCTTAATGCTAAAATACAGGACAGAGAGATAAAAACTACCGCTAAAGATGAATCTATGTATGCAACGCTGCAGATAGTAAATGAAATGCTTGCCAGAAATATCGGAGTTCTTCCGGTCGATATATATAAATCCGATGCCAGACGATTCCTGATTGAAGGAGATAAAATCAGGCTTCCGTTTTGCGCGCTGTCGGGGGTAGGAGAAGCGGCTGCCGAAACTCTTGCTCAGGCAAGGGAAGGCGGAGATTTCATTTCAATTGAAGATTTCCAGCAAAGAGCAAAGGTTTCAAAGGCAACAATTGATATGCTGCGTGAAATAGGAGCCTTTGCAAATCTGCCCGAAAGCAGCCAGCTTACTTTATTCTGAATACTTTGTCTCCGTAAAAAAGGAGGATGAAAATGGAAAAAGACTTTAAAGAGAGAATTGAATTTGACGTTCCGGTACTGCCGCTGAGAGGGCTTGTGATATTTCCCGGTTCGGTACTGCACTTTGACGTAGCAAGAGATAAATCCGTCAGCGCCATAACAGACGCAATGGATAACGGAAAGTATGTCTTCATTACTACCCAGAAATCCATCTCGGACGCAGATCCAAAACCTGAGGATCTTTTCAAAACAGGTGTATATGCTAAAATAATGCAGATCGCCCGTATGTCTGATAATTTTATTCGTGTTGTTATTAAGGGTGAATCCAGAGCCGAATTTATCGGAATAGCAAACGATAAGAACTATTATCTTGCGGATATACGCATTATAGAAAGTATACCGGCAACGGATTCATTGAAAACAGAAGCGCTTATCAATCTTGTCAGGGGATCACTTCATGATTATGCTCTGTTAAATCCTCGCCTGCCAAATGATATTATTATCAATGCGCTCGATATCAATGAACCGGGAAAGCTTGCCGATTATATTGCCGATAATCTTATAAGGGATCATCTTTCAAAACAAAAGATACTTGAAGCCGTCAACGAAGAAGAGCGTCTTTCCGAGCTTGTTGATCTGCTTGTGCATGAGGTTTCCGTAATGGAAATCGAAAGTGAGCTTAATGAAAAAACAAAGGAAAATATTGACACAAATCAGAAAGAATACTATCTTCGTGAACGAATGAAGGCTATTCAGGACGAATTGGGTGAAGGCGAGAGCAATTACGAGGAGATCAATGAATACCTTGACAAAATTGCTGCGCTCAATACAACAGAAGAAAACAAGGATAAGCTTGTCAAAGAACTGAGAAAACTCGAAAAAATGATGTCAGGTTCAGCCGAAGCAAATGTAGTCAGAAACTATCTGGATACTTGCCTTGAACTTCCGTGGGGAAAATATACCAAAGACAAGCTTAATATTACCAAAATAAGAGCAGGTCTTGATAAGAATCATTACGGTCTGAAAAAGGTAAAGGAAAGCATTGTGGAAGCACTGGCAGTCAGGAAGCTTAATCCTGATGTAAACGGACAGATAATCTGTCTTGCCGGACCTCCCGGAGTGGGAAAAACATCTATTGCTCATTCTATAGCTGATGTGATAGGAAAGAAATATCAGCGTGTCGCTCTCGGGGGAATACATGATGAAGCTGAAATACGCGGACACAGAAGAACATATATCGGTGCGATGATGGGCAGAATAATGTATGCTGTAAATCAGGCTGGTTCATCAAATCCGCTGATCCTGCTTGATGAGGTCGATAAACTCGGAAATGATTTTCGTGGTGATCCTACTTCTGCATTGCTTGAGGTCCTTGACGGAGAACAGAATTCCACATTTTTCGATCATTATATAGATATGCCGTTTGACCTCAGCAAGGTAATGTTCATTACTACTGCAAATGATTATACGGCTATCCCTGCGCCATTGCTCGACAGAATGGATATAATACATATCGACAGCTATACAAGAGAAGAAAAATTCTGTATCGCTAAAAAACATCTTGTGTCAAAACAGCTTAAAAGACACGGACTTACATCAAGGAATTTCAAAGTCACTGATGAAGTTCTGTATGATATAATAGACAGCTATACACGAGAATCAGGCGTAAGAAATCTTGAACGGTCAATTTCATCACTTATGAATAAGGCGGCTGTCGGTATCGTTTCGGGCGAAACAAAATCTGTCAAGGTTACGATGGAAAATCTGGAGAGTTATCTCGGTTCAAGAAAATATAAGAATGATACCATGAACAAAGAAAACGAAATAGGTATTGCAACCGGTCTTGCATGGACGTCTGTCGGAGGAGATACTCTGCCGATAGAAGTAGCAGTTATGGAAGGCAGCGGCAAGGTCGAGCTAACAGGTTCTCTCGGTGATGTGATGAAGGAATCTGCTCATGCTGCAATAACCTGCGTCAGAACTATGTCAGATCGTCTTCCGCTTGACGCAGAATTTTATAAGAAAAAGGATCTTCATATTCATGTTCCAGAGGGCGCTGTCCCGAAGGACGGACCTTCTGCCGGTATAACAATTGCAACTGCAATAACCTCTGCTCTTACAGGTATACCTGTATACCGTGATCTTGCGATGACGGGAGAAATTACTATCCGCGGAAAGGTTCTTCCGATCGGCGGACTTAAAGAAAAAACAATGGCTGCTTATCGTCTTGGTATAAAAAAGATAATTATTCCCGAAGATAACAGATCAGATCTTGATGAAGTTGACCCGATCGTAAAAAATGCAATTGAGTTTGTTTTTGCGGATCGAATTGAAACAGTACTTGACAATGCGCTTACGGAGCACAGCCTGAAATAGGGGGGATATATATGAATTTTCATATTGTTGAATTTGAAGCTGCATACGGTAAATCCGGACAGATACCTCGTTCTGATATGCCGGAGATAGTATTCTCGGGAAAATCCAATGTAGGAAAATCCTCGCTTATCAATAAGCTGCTCTACAGGAAGTCGATAGCCAGAGTGAGCGCAACACCCGGCAAAACTGCGACAATTAATTTTTTTCGTCTGAGTGACGTCCGTTTTGCCGATCTTCCCGGATACGGTTATGCAAAGGTATCAATGTCCGAAAAGAAGCGGTGGGGAGAATTGGTCGAGGGATATTTTGCTCAGGACAGGAATATATCGCTTATTGTCCAGATATGTGATATTCGTCACAGCCCTACAAAGGACGATTTCGGAATGATAGATTTTCTGTACAATACAGGTTATAATTTCATTATTGCTCTTACAAAGCTTGATAAGCTTAAAAGCTCACAGCGTCAGGCAAGAATTGACGCATTGACTCAGGAACTGTATTCATATGAAGGGATCAGGCTTTATCCGTGTTCATCACAGACAGGGGAGGGCATCGATGAGATCCGCGCTGCCATAGAGCAAAGTATTGCCGATGAAGAAGAATAAAAAAATGCCCGGAGCGTGATCATAGCTGATCGCTCCGGGTTAATTGTATATTTAAGGCAGTAACGCAAGGCGTTCTTGTGCTTTGTTTCAACTAAGGAATCCGTCAATAATGGTTGCTTCGGCTTCCTGTTCGGTCATACCGAGGGTACGCAGTTTAAGTATTTGTTCGCCGGCGATTTTTCCGATAGCAGCTTCATGAATAAGAGCTGCATCATTATCATGGGCATGAAGCTCCGGAGCTGCGTCAACTTTTCCGTTCTCGGATATTATTGCATCACATTCCGAATGACCTGTACAGGGTGCATTTCCGATTATTACTGAATGATATCCCTGTCTTGAATTATCTCTTGCTACCGAACGGGAAATAAGGTCAACACCGGAATCCTTTCCGTTAAGCTCGACCTCAAATTCAGTATTTGCCGTCTGTTCCTTTTCGGTCAGGATTCTTTCACGGATCAGAAGCTTTGCACCGGCTTCGAGTCTGGCTTTTGTATTACGGATAGTTTTGTCCACTCCACCGATCTGTGCTGTATCCATTTCGAGAACAGAGTTTTCCCCAAGCTCTGCTTCTGTAACCGGGTCAATTGATTTAAGACCGGTACCGTGTCCTGTTCCGATATGTTTTTCAAGATATTTCACTTTGGAATTCTTTCCGAGAATAAAACGATGTATACCGTTATGTCTTGCGGGTTCGCCGGTTTCGGTGTGTATTCCGCATCCTGCTACAATGGTAACATCAGCGTTTTCACCAACATAAAAATCATTATAAACAAGGTCGTCAACGCCTCCGTGCGTTACGCAGGCAGGGATTGATACTGTTTCTCCGACTGTACCTGGTGCAATATGTATTTCAAGACCGGGTTTACCTTCTTTATTCGTAATTTTGATATTTTTGCTGGATACTCTTCCTGCACACTGCCCGTTTTCACGGATATTGTATGCGCCCTTGAATTCTCCGTCCCATTCGGAAATTTCTCTTAACAGTTTTTCGGTTTGTTTTTCCATCAGAGCATCACCTCCTGTTTGGAACATACGTTACTGATTTCATTTGAATTCATAAGAGTTTTCATCATTTCATCAGCAGCTCCCTTAGCTTTGATCCTTCCATCGGCTACAACAGCGATCTCATCTGCGATATTGAGTATTCTCTCCTGGTGGGAGATAATAATAAGAGTTCCTTTCAGATTACGGCGCATTTCACTGAACACCTTGATAAGACTTGAAAAACTCCACAGGTCAATACCTGCCTCCGGCTCATCAAATATGGTTATCTGGGTCTGACGCGCAAGAACGGTAGCGATTTCAATTCTCTTGATCTCGCCGCCTGAAAGGGTCGAATCCACTTCACGGTTGATATATTCTCTTGCGCAAAGACCGACCTTGCTGAGGATATCACAAAGCTCTCCGTCATTCATTCTATTGCCCGAAGCTAACTCAATAAGACGCTTTACAGTAATTCCCTTAAAGCGAACAGGCTGCTGAAAAGCAAAGCTGATGCCCATTTTTGCTCTTTCGGTAATATCTTTATCGGTAATATCTTCGTTATTCAGAAGAATTTTTCCGCTGTCCTGCTTATAGATACCTGCAATTATTTTTGCAAGTGTAGTTTTTCCGCCGCCGTTTGGTCCGGTGATAACAACAAGCTTGCCGTCAGGTATTTCGAGGTCAAGACCATTAAGCACACCGAAACCGCCCGGCGCGCTCCAGGAAATGTTTTCAAGCTTCAACAATTTATCATCAATCCTTTTCTTTTTTCAAGGCAACACCGTATAAAGACCGCTTGACGGCTCAGCGCTGCAATTGCGGCACTATCTTTGTTCGGTATTGCCTTAAAACAAATGTAATGAAATAATTATAACATAATTAACAGATAAAAACAATAATAAATATGATATTTTGCATAATTATTGTGTTATTTGATAAATTTGCAAGCTGATATTGTATATTCGGTTTTTTTATGTTAGAATAAATAAGGATTTATTCTGGTTCGGCAGGATCTTCACAAACCGAAAATGCTCCTGCTGTCGGTATGAATCAGATAAAAAATAAAAGAAACGGGGAAATCGAAATGCTGACTGATATTGAAATTGCTCAACAGGCAAAGATCCGTCCGATCAGACAGATCGCGGAAAAACTCGGGATCACAGAAGACGAGCTTGAGTATTACGGAAAATATAAAGCAAAGCTTACCGAGGAACTTATTACCCGCAAAGCAGGCGAAAAAAACGGAAAGCTTATTCTTGTTACTGCAATCAATCCTACGCCTGCCGGAGAAGGTAAGACTACGACATCTGTCGGTCTTGGCGATGCACTTTCTCTTCTCGGCAAGAAAACGGTAATTGCTCTTCGAGAGCCTTCTCTCGGCCCTGTATTTGGTGTAAAGGGCGGAGCAGCCGGCGGCGGATATGCTCAGGTTATTCCTATGGAAGATATCAATCTTCATTTTACAGGAGATATGCATGCTATTACTGCGGCAAATAATCTTTGCTGCGCTATGCTTGACAATCATATCCAGCAGGGCAATTCACTGAAGATCGACGTTAAAAAAGTACTTATCAAAAGATGTCTTGATATGAATGACAGAGAACTGCGCAATATCGTAGCAGGTCTCGGCGGCAGAGTAAACGGTGTCCCGAGAGAGGACGGATTTATCATTACCGTTGCAAGTGAAGTCATGGCTATTCTCTGCCTTGCATCGGATATTGATGATCTTAAAGAAAGACTCGGCAATATACTGATAGCATATACAACGGATGGTCAGCCTGTCTTTGCGCACGACATCAAGGCTAACGGAGCTATGGCTGCTCTACTCAAGGACGCGATCAAACCCAATCTGGTACAGACACTGGAAGGTACACCTGCGCTTATGCACGGCGGTCCGTTTGCAAATATAGCACATGGCTGTAATTCAGTAAGAGCTACAAAGCTTGCTCTCAAGCTTGCTGACTACTGTGTAACCGAGGCAGGTTTCGGTTCTGATCTCGGAGCCGAGAAATTCTTTGATATCAAATGCCGCAAAGCCGGTCTGAAGCCTTCGGCTGTGGTAATTGTCGCAACTGTAAGAGCGCTTAAATACAACGGCGGTATTCCTAAGGCAGAGCTTGGAAACGAAAACCTTGATGCACTTAAAAAGGGTATCGTTAATCTCGGTGTTCATATTACCAATATGCAGAAATACGGTATTCCTACTGTAGTTGCGATCAACCGTTTTGCTGCGGATTCGGACGCAGAGCTTTCATATATTGAAGAATACTGCACATCATTGGGCGCTGATTTTGCTATGTCCGAAGTATTTGCAAAGGGCGGTAACGGCGGTACGGAGCTTGCAGAAAAAGTTATCGCTGCTGCGGATAAGCCTTCCGATTTCAGATTTATCTATGATGATGATCTTAGCATAAAGGAAAAGATCAATGCCGTTGCAACCAAGATATACGGTGCTGACGGAGTGACATATACAACACAGGCAATAAAAGCTCTTGCTGATATCGAAAAGCTTGATACAGCCAAGCTCCCGGTATGTATTGCAAAAACACAATACTCGCTTTCCGATGATCCTTCACTGCTCGGCAAGCCCGAGGGCTTTACTGTAACAGTCCGTGATATCCGTCTTTCAAACGGCGCCGGATTTGTAGTAGTATATACCGGTGATATAATGACAATGCCGGGACTTCCGAAGGTTCCTGCTGCCGAGAAAATTGATGTGGATTCTTCCGGCAAAATCAATGGTCTTTTCTGATGAAATGAGGTTAGACTTTTGCAAAAATATATAACACATTCAACGGAAGAAACAGAGATCGTTGCAGAAAATCTTGCAGCTGCTCTCAGCGGAACTGAAATAATAGCAATGTTCGGCGGATTAGGTGCTGGAAAGACAGCTTTTACAAGAGGTCTTGTAAGAGGACTCGGAGCAGATGACTGTGTGTCAAGTCCGACCTTTGCGCTTGTCAATGAATATGAAGGCCGCTGTCCGATCTATCATTTTGATATGTACCGCGTAACAACGGGAGATGATCTTTATTCAACCGGTTTTTTCGATTATATGGATAACGGCGTTATGATAATCGAATGGAGCGAAAATATCGAATCCTATCTTCCCGAAAACCGTATAACAGTTCATATCGTTCCGACCGGAGAAAACGACAGAGAGATAACGATAGAAGGAGCAAAGATCAAATGACAATTTTAGGGATCGATACCTCCGCCTCACCCGTATCAGCTGCATTGCTTAAAGACGGGAAACTGATCGGAGAGTTCTATCTGAATATTCGTACTACCCACAGTCAGACGCTTATGCCGATAATATCATCTCTTCTTCAAACTACGGGGACTTCGGTTGAGGATATAGATGTTTTCGCTGTAAATGCAGGTCCGGGATCTTTTACCGGTGTCCGTATCGGAACTGCATCGGTAAAGGGAATGGCGATGCCGCTCGATAAACCTTGTGCTATGGTTTCTACGCTGGAGGCTATGGCGTATTCAATGCCGTACAGAAATGCAGTTATCTGTGCCGTAATGGACGCCCGCTGCAGTCAGGTATATAATGCATTATTCAGAATAAATGATGGTACAGTGGAAAGAATAACTCAGGATCGTGCGATGTCGATCGATGATCTTGCAAAGGAATTGTCGGAATACAAGGAAACTGTATATCTTACCGGTGACGGCGCAGAACTGTGTGCAGCGTTTTTTTTAGACAAACTGTCTGATGTTGTACTGACGCCGGTTAATATAAGATATCAGCATGCATACGGTACGGCGGCAGCGGCTGAAAAAATGGCTGCCGAAAATAAGCTTTGTTCTGCCGACAGGCTGATGCCTATATATCTCAGGATACCACAGGCTGAACGAGAAAGAAATGCAAGGTTGGAAAAACAAAAAGAAGAAAAGAGGAAGATTTAATTGAAAATTGCTGTTGCTGCCGATCACGGAGCATTTGAACTTAAAGAGGCTGTAAAAAAACATCTTGAAGAAAAAGGAATTGAGTTTACCGACTACGGCTGCTTTTCCAAGGAATCAGTAGACTATCCCAGATATGCATATCTTGCCGCATCTGCTGTTGCTGAAAAAGAGTGTGATTTCGGCATTATCTGCTGTACAACAGGACTCGGAGTATCTATGGCTGCAAATAAGGTCAAGGGTATAAGGGCTGCAGTCTGTACAAATGAAATGCTTGCGGAAATGACAAGACGTCATAACAATGCTAATGTTATATGTATGGGGCAGAATGTGGTTTCTCAGGAGCTTGCATTCAGAATGATTGATATTTTCCTTTCAACTGACTTTGAGGGAGGAAGACATCAGCGCAGAATAAATCTTCTTACAGATATTGAAAACGGGAAAAAACTTACCGTATAAAAAATAATTCAGCCGTCCATTCTTTCAAAATGAAGGAATGAACGGCTTTTTTTATTTATGCCGGAATCAAAGGCAACACCGCACAAAGAACGCCTTACGGCTTAGCACCACATATACTTTCTCTTTTTCAGTCATTCAACACAAAACTCGCTTGATAACCGTCAGGTTAACTGCGCTCGTTTTGCACATTCTGACGAAAAAATCTGCGGCACTTTCTTTGTGTGATATTGCCTAAATCTTATCAGCAGCCGCAACCGCAGTTATTGTCGTTGCATCCGCATCCGCAGCCGTTGTTACCGCCGCAGCAGCAAAGAATGATGATGAGAAGAATGATCCAGCCACAACCGTTGTTTCCGCCAAAAACATTATTACACATAATAATTTCCTCCTTATTTTCTTCCGCAGGAACTTACCTTTGGAAGTGTTTACATTACATAATACGCATTAAATATTATTCTGTGACAATGTTATAATTATATCTTGACATAATGAAAATAAGGTGATAAAATGAAAACGGTTTTCAAATTGCTGTACGGAGGAATGTATTAATGTCAAATGGTGGCTATAAAACCAGGCAGCGTGAGGCGATACTTGATTATCTTATTGATCATAAGGATAGTCATGTCACTGTAAATAGTATTTCGGATCATCTTGAAAAAGATGGTGTGAGAGTAGGTGTTACTACAATATACCGTCATCTTGATAAGCTGCTCGAACAGGGTCTTGTACGGAAATATACTGTAGACGGAACTACTTCAGCCTGTTTTCAGTATGCAAGCTCTGATGTAAGCTGTCATGAGCATTATCATCTGAAATGTGAAAAATGCGGAAAACTGATACATCTTCATTGCGATCATGCCTCGGAAATGTGCCGTCATATTTTTGATGAACATGGTTTCATGATTGATCTGTACAGAACTGTATTTTACGGTATTTGTAAACAATGCAAGGAAAGAAAGGATAATGAAGAAGAATGAAAAAAATAATTGCGCTGCTTTTGACAGTTGCTGCGATCACTGCAATTTTCTGTGGCTGCAAATCTCAGGAAGATAATAAGAAAGACGAGGGTAAGCTCAAAGTTGTTACAACAATTTTTCCTCCTTACGATTTCGCAAGACAGTTAGGCGGAGATAAGGTCACTGTTTCTATGCTGCTCAAGCCCGGAATGGAGAGCCATAATTTCGACCCGACTCCGCAGGATATTATTAATGTCCAGAATGCCGATCTATTCATCTATACAGGCGGCGAATCTGATAAGTGGGTCAAGGATATACTTGAATCTGATGACAAAAAGCCTAAAAAGGTACTTGCAATGATGGATTGCGTTGATGTTGTCACAGAAGATACTGTTGAAGGTATGACCAAGGAAGAAGAGGAAAACGAAGGGGACGAGATAGAGTATGATGAGCATGTATGGACTTCTCCGGAAAATGCAATGGCTATCTCAAGAAAAATCTCTGAGGCACTGAAAGAGCTTTCACCGTCAGACAGTCAGACATTTGAAAAAAATACAAAGGATTATACCAAGGAGCTTTCTGTTCTTGATAATGATTTCAAAAAAGCAGTCGAAAACGGGAAAAGGAAAATAATGGTATTTGCAGACAGATTTCCGTTCCGTTATTTTGCAGATGCATACGGTCTGAGCTATTTTGCAGCTTTCCCGGGGTGTTCTGCCGATACCGAACCGAGTGCTGCAACAATTTCCTTCCTTATAAATAAAGTCAAGGAAGAAAAGATCCCGGTAGTGTTTACTATTGAATTTTCCAACAAGAAAATTGCTGATACTATCTGTGAGGGAACAGGAGCAAAACAGCTGGAATTCCATTCCTGTCATAATGTATCTCAGGAAATGCTTGATAACGGATCTACATACGTTTCTATAATGAAATCAAATCTTGAACATCTGAAGGAGGCATTAGCCTGAATGGAACCTTTATTGTCGTGCGAGAACGTATCGTTTTCCTATGAAAACACCGCAGTAATAAAAAATCTTAGTTTTCATGTCAACAGCGGTGATTATCTCTGTATTGTCGGTGAAAACGGTTCCGGTAAAAGCACTCTTACAAAAGGTCTGCTTGGTCTTAAAGCGCCTGCTGAAGGAAAAATAATACGCGGAAGCGATCTTCACGGCAATGAAATAGGCTATCTTCCTCAGCAGAATCCTGCTCAGAAAGATTTTCCGGCAAGCGTATTTGAAGTCGTTCTTTCGGGAAGACTTAACAGCCGCAGATTCCGTCCGTTTTATTCTAAGGAAGATAAAAAAATAGCAAGAGAAAACCTGAAAAAACTCGGTATAGAGGATCTTATCAAACGCAGCTATCGTGATCTTTCGGGCGGACAGCAGCAGAGAGTTCTACTTGCAAGAGCATTATGCGCCGGAAGCAAGCTCTTGTTTCTTGATGAACCTGTTACCGGACTTGATCCGATCGTAACAGAGGAAATGTACAAGCTGATCCTTGAGCTTAACAGAAAAGAAAAGATAACGATTATCATGGTATCACATGATATCAAGGCATCTGTGCTTTATGCAACACATATTCTTCATCTGAATTTCGATAAAAGCTTTTTCGGCAGGACAGAGGATTATATAAAAAGTCCGATGGGAAAGTATTTCTTTTCAGAATGATATGGCAGCTGATTATTGCTATATATAAACTAATATCACAAGGTGATCGAATTGTTTAATTTTGCAGAAATGTTTCAGTACAGCTTTATGTTGCGCGCGTTGATAGGAGGTATACTTATTTCCTTATGTGCAGCGCTGCTCGGAGTAAGTCTGGTACTCAAACGCTATTCAATGATAGGCGACGGTCTTTCTCATGTCGGTTTCGGAGCGCTTGCAATCGGTTCGGCAGCAAATTTTTCACCGCTTGAGTTTTCAATTCCTATTGTAATACTGTCAGCATTTTTCCTTCTGAGGATCAGCGAAAACAGTAAGATAAAGGGAGATGCCGCCATTGCATTGATCTCTACCAGTGCTCTTGCCATAGGTATCACCGCGGCTTCTCTTTCGGGTGTGAATACAGATATAGATAATTATCTGTTCGGAAGCATTCTTTCACTCTCCAGATCTGATCTTGTTATCTGTATAATTGTATTCATTGTTGTTATGATCCTGTTTATTCTTTTCTATAACAAGATCTTTGCAGTTACATTTGATGAAAGTTTTGCTAAAGCCAACGGAACCAGAGTCGGCATTTATAATATGCTGATAGCATTGCTCACAGCTCTTACTATTGTAATCGGTATGAAACTTATGGGAACACTGCTGATATCAAGTCTGATAATATTTCCGGCAATTATTTCTATGCGTATATGCAGAAGATTCAAAACGGTAATTATTATGTCATCAATCGTTTCCGTTGTAGGTTTCTTTGCAGGACTTGTTATATCCTATAATCGTTCCACTCCGGCAGGGGCAAGCGTGGTGCTTGTCAATCTTGCAATGCTGATAGTTTTTTATGTTATCGGTACAGTTTCAGACAAGATCAAAGCAAAGAAATTCCTTAAACAGTAGTTGACAAAATCATAAAAAAGGTATATACTGAATCTTAATAGCTGTGAAAAGAAAAAGTATGACGGGGGATTGTCCGCAGAGAGGATATGGTTGGTGAAAATATCTGTCAGTTCCGTCAGAAATACATCTTTGAGCTGAGAGGTGAACGTATATAGTAGCCTTATCCGCTTTGTGTCCGTTAAAGCACAAGGGTATGTAAGTACCCGTTAAGGCCGGAATCGTGAGGTTTCGGTAAATTGAGGTGGTACAGCGGTTTCTATCGCCCTCTGTGTTAAAATCAGGGGGCGTTTTTTTACCCCCGGAAAACGAAAGGACGAAAAAAATGGGAGTTTATGAAGAACTGCAAAGAAGAGGTCTGATCGCTCAGACAACAGATGAAGAACAGATCAGAGAACTGATCAATTCAGGCAAGGCTGTATTCTATATTGGCTTTGATCCGACGGCTGACAGCCTTCATGTTGGTCATTTCATGGCACTTTGTCTTATGAAACGTCTTCAGATGGCAGGTAATAAGCCTATCGCTCTTATAGGCGGGGGTACGGCTCTGATCGGTGATCCTACGGGAAAGACCGATATGCGCAAGATGCTTACAAAGGAAGATATCGAGCATAACTGTGATTGTTTTAAAAAGCAGATGAGCCGTTTTATTGATTTTTCCGATGATAAGGCTATGCTTGTCAATAATGCTGATTGGCTGCTTGATCTTAATTATGTTAAACTTCTTAGAGAAGTTGGCGCTTGTTTCAGTGTAAACCGTATGCTTACTGCTGAATGTTATAAGCAGCGCATGGAAAGAGGTCTGAGCTTCCTTGAATTCAATTATATGATAATGCAGAGCTACGATTTTTATTCTCTCTATCAGCGTTATGGCTGTAACCTCCAGTTCGGCGGAGATGACCAGTGGAGCAATATGCTCGGCGGTACCGAACTTATCCGCAGAAAGCTTGGCAAAGATGCTCATGCAATGACGATCAATCTTCTGCTTAATTCAGAGGGCAAGAAGATGGGTAAAACCGAAAAGGGCGCAGTATGGCTTGACGCTGAAAAAACAAGCCCGTATGATTTCTTCCAGTACTGGAGAAATGTGGGTGATAATGATGTTATCAAGTGTCTTAAAATGCTGACCTTTGTTCCGATCGAAGAGATCGAAGCTATGGAAAAATGGGAAGGCAGCGAGCTGAATAAGGCAAAGGAAATACTTGCATATGAACTCACAAAGCTTGTTCACGGCACAGAAGAAGCTGATAAGGCTCTGGAAGCAGCAAGAGCATTATTCTCGGCAAAATCAGATACTGATAATATGCCTTCGAGTGATATTTCTTCTGCCGATCTTGCCGACGGACAGATCGGGCTTATTGATCTTCTTTTCCTTGTAGGTCTTGTGCCGTCAAAGGCTGAGGCAAGACGTCTTATACAGCAGAACGGTATTGCAGTAAATGATGTCAGGATAAATGATGTCAAGGCTGTGATAAAAGCAGAGGACTTCGGCAGCAATGGTTATATTGTTGTAAAGAAGGGTAAGAAGGTATATCATAAGATCAGATATACGGGCTGAGAACTTGTGAAAGAAAGGAATTTTGCTATGAGCGAAAAAGCTGCAGGCAGAGAAAAAAAGATCCGGACAAGACGTGAGGAACGCAAACAGGCTTTCTATCTTTTGTTTGAACAAATATTCCAGAAAGATGATATGTCCCTCATTATGAAAGACGCAGTTGACGCCCGTGATGCGGAAATAGGCGAATATACCAGAAAGCTTGTCAGCGGCGTCGAGGAAAAAACCTCCGTGCTTGACGAACATATTTCTTCCAAGCTTAAAGGCTGGAAAATGAATCGTATTTCCAAGGTCGCGCTGACCGTACTTCGCATTGCAGTATATGAAATGCTTTATGTTGATGATGTTCCTGTAAGTGTATCAATAAATGAAGCAGTAGAGCTTACAAAGGAGTTTGCTACTCCGTCTGACGCTTCGTTTGTCAACGGTGTTTTAGGTTCTGTAGCAAAGGAGCTTGAAACCGGCGGTGAAAAATAATGTCTTGTTTTTTAGGTATTGATACCAGCAATTATACAACCTCAGCTTCAGTATATGACAGTGAAAGCGGTAAAATGATATATAGAAAAAAACTGCTGCCTGTTAAAAAAGGTGAATGCGGACTCCGGCAGAGTGATGCGGTTTTTCATCATGTACAGCAGCTGCCGGATATTGTAGATGATCTGTTCAGAGAGTTTGATCAAAAGATCACAGCAATAGGCGTATCAATACGTCCGAGAGATGTTGAGGGGTCGTATATGCCTTGCTTTACTGTCGGAAGTGCGGCTGCAAGGATCCTTTCCTCCGTAATGAAGGTTCCGCTGTACACTTTTTCGCATCAGTGCGGTCATATAGCCGCTGCAGTTTATTCCGCGGGCTGTATGGATCTTATTGATAAAAGCTTTTATGCTTTTCATGTTTCCGGTGGTACTACTGAGGCTTTACTGGTAAAGCCTGATAAAGAGCGTATCTTTGATGTGACGCTTGCGGCAAAAACTCTTGATCTTAATGCCGGTCAGCTGATTGACAGAGTAGGTGTAATGCTTGGTCTGTCATTTCCGTGCGGAGCTCAGCTGGAAAAGCTTGCTGCAGGATATCAGGGTAAGATAAATGCCCGTCCGACTATAAAGGACGGAAACTGCTGTTTGTCCGGAATAGAGAATATATGCCGCCGTGAATTTGATAAAGGCAGCTCAGAAGAATATATTTCGGCATTATGTCTGAAATATGTTGAAGCTTCTATTTCAGCGATGTGTGACTGCCTTATTGAAAAACAAGGTCAGCTTCCTGTGATATTTGCCGGCGGTGTTATGTCTGACAGGATCATAAAGGATCATCTTCAAAAAAAATATAATTCATATTTTGCCATGCCGGATTATTCAACTGACAATGCTTCCGGTACGGCATTGCTGTGCTGTCTGAAGCATAGTATGATTTATAAAGTTTGAACAGAAAAGGAGAAAACGAATATGGGCAGATTATTTGGTACAGACGGTGCGCGCGGTGTTGCAAACAGTGAACTGACACCCGAGCTTGCAATGAATATCGGAAGAGCAGCTGCTATGGTACTTACTGATAATGCTTCCGGCAAAAAACCAAAAGTTCTTATCGGTAAGGATACAAGACTTTCATCAGATATGCTGGAGGGCGCTCTTATTGCCGGACTTTGTTCGGTAGGAGCAGATGTTATTCAGCTCGGGGTTGTACCTACGCCTACAGTTGCATTTCTTGTAAAGAAATATAATTGTGATGCCGGTGTGATGATATCTGCTTCTCATAATCCCTTTGAGTTTAATGGTATCAAAATTTTTTCAGGCGACGGATATAAGCTTCCCGATGCGCTTGAAGAGGAGATCGAGGAAATTGTTATTGATAAGGCAAAGCCTTATCCGGTACCCACTGGTTCAGGTCTTGGATCGGTCACACGCGCAGACAAGGCTGTTGATGATTATATTGAGCACGTTATTTCTACAGTTTCATATCGTCTTGACGGTATGAAGATCGCAATTGATTGTTCAAACGGTTCGTCCTCAGTAACAGCTGAGAAGCTTTTCGGCTCTCTCGGCGCAGAATGTCATATGCTTGCTGATAAGCCTGACGGAATCAATATCAATGATAAATGCGGTTCAACACATATGGAAAATCTGATGAAATATGTTGTTGACAATAAGCTTGATCTTGGTGTTGCATTTGACGGAGATGCCGACAGATGTCTTGCAGTTGATGAAAACGGAAATATGATCGACGGCGATTTCATTATGGCGATATGCGCTCTTGACCTTGCTTCACGCAATAAGCTCAGCAAAAAAACCGCAGTGGGAACTGTTATGTCAAATATGGGATTTGGTCGTTTTTGCAGTGACAATAATCTCAAATTCATCGCTACTGATGTAGGGGACAGATATGTTCTCGAAGCTATGCTTCGTGACGGTTATAATTTCGGCGGCGAACAGTCAGGTCATGTTATTTTCCTTGATTATGCTACAACAGGTGACGGTCAGCTGACTGCTGCCCAGCTTCTCAGTCTGATAAACAGACGTCAGGCAAAGCTTTCGAGTATTTCAACACTTATGACTCATTATCCGCAGATTCTTATCAATGTAAAGGTCACTGCCGAGGGCAAGCTTAATTTCTATAAGAATCAAGCAATCAAAGAAAAGATCGAACAGGTTCGTAATGAACTTGGCGATGACGGAAGGATCCTCGTCCGTATGTCCGGCACTGAACCTCTTGTCAGAGTAATGCTTGAAGGACTTGATGAGGAATTGATCGCAAAACTTGCGAACGAAACAGCACAGCTTATCAGAGAAAAAATCGGAGCCTGATTCGTCATAATTACCAAAGAACGATTAAAAAAGATGAAAATTTTCTCATTTTATTTGATCCGTTTTTCAATGTTGATGTGCTATAATAATTATAAACTGAATTTGGAGCAGTATTATTATGGCAAATATAGATGTTTCTGTTATTATTCCTTTAAAAGATAATAAAGATCAGGTTTCTTCTGTTATCAAACGTCTTTGTACTGAAACAGAAGGACTTGAGATCGAATTTATTGTTATAGATATGAATTCTGCTGACGGCGGTGTTCTGAATACCCTGAATATAATAAAATCATTGAATCTTCGCGGCTGCGTAGTTCAGAGCGGCGGATGCTCGGTTAGCTCCGCTCTCAATACCGGAATACGCAGAGCTTCCGGAGATTATGTGACTTTTGTATATCCTTCAAGACTTTATCGTGATTATATTACATCATATTATCGTACAGCAAAAGAAAAAAATGCTGATTTTGTTTTTGCTGTGCCTGAAACCAGCGACGGCAACAGGATACTGATTTCAGATGGTGTGACCGGAACGGATATTATTGTAAGTCTTATCCGTTCTTCGCTGACAATGGATTTCACTGCGGTAATGTTCCGAAGAGAATATCTTATATCAGAAAATATCAGTTTTTATGAAGATTGTTTTTACGGTTATGCCGAGGCATTTATTTATAATGCCTTATTGCATCGTCCGAAGGTAGCTTATCTTCCGCTCAGACTTGAGAGGATAGAAACCCCGCAGGATCCCAAAGATGAGGTCAAGGCAGCTAAAAACTGTTTTGATCGGCTTGATGCGATGATAAAGATATATCATCTTGCAAAAGAACTGCACAAAAATGATGAAGTTCTTATCAATGCGATCGAATATCAAAGACTTCCTTGGATAATAATGAACTGTGTTGACAAGCTTCTTCTGGAGGGCTTTAAACAATCATCGATCAAAAAACTTCTCAAATCAAAGAATTACTACAAATATCTTGATTTTTCAAAGGATACCGATTCAGATCTTCGTGTCAGGGTTATTATCTGGAAAACAGTTCCATGGCTTTATAAGCCGTAATATTTACAATTAATAATATTGTCAGTGGGTCATTCGATCCACTGACTTTTTTATTGATAAATTTAGTATAATATGCTATAATCTATCTATATGTAAAGGCAAGGAATGTGTATATTTTTATGAAAGTGTTAGGAATTGATCCCGGTTATGCTATAGTAGGATATGGAGTCGTTGAATATAGTAAGGGAAGATATTATCCGATCGATTTCGGTGCAATAACAACTGATTCCGCTATGCCGTTTCCACAGAGGCTGCAGGTAATCTATAATGAGCTTGTATCCGTTATTATCCGTAACGACCCTGACGAAATGGCTGTTGAAAGATTGTATTTTCAGAATAACCAGAAAACTGCGATCGCTGTCGCTGAGGCGAGGGGAGTAATACTCCTTTCGGCACAGATGAATAATATACCGATAAATGAATATACACCGCTTCAGGTCAAACAGGCAGTGACCGGTTTCGGACAGGCAAAGAAACCGCAGGTTATGGAAATGACGCGCAGACTTCTGAAACTTGATAGCGTTCCCAGACCCGACGATACAGCCGATGCATTGGCAATAGCTATCTGTCATGTACAGACTTCGGGTACAAAACTGCGTGATATGCTAAACAGCCGTAATAAAGTTAATCTTAATTCTATAGGAGGGCGTAAGCTTTGACAGAATTATATTTTGTGCGTCATGCTCAGCCAGATTACAGATCAGGAAATAATGCTACATTTGCTTTATCTGATGAAGGAATGTCAGACAGAATGGCAGCATATGATGTTTTGAAAAATATCAGCTTTGATCATGCAGTAAGCAGTCCTTACCGCAGAAGTATAGATACGATCCTTCCGATCACTGAGGAGCAGAATCTGATTATAGAAACGGACGAGCGTCTGCGTGAGCGTGACAGCGGTATCAAAGGAAACAGCAGTTTTGATCTGTTTTTAAAACGATGGACTGATTTTTCTTTCCATGAAGATGGGGGAGAATCCTTATCCCAATGTCAGAAACGGAATGTGGAGGCTTTTATTGAGCTTACGGAAAAATATACTGACAAGAAAATATTGATAGGCACACACGGAACATCACTTAGTACTGTTATCAATTATTTTGACAAATCCTTCGGGTTTGAAGGATTTATGCGCATTGTTGATTTTATGCCGTATGTGATTTGCATGAAATTTGATAAGAATAAATATTCAGGATATGAAGAGCTTTTATATGTACATAAGGAATTTCACGGAAAGAAATGAGGAAATAATTAATTATGATTTACAGCCTTAACGGTAAAATTATTTTAACAGAACCAAATACTGTTGTAATCGAATGCGGCGGTGTCGGATATAAATGTCTTACTACGATAAATACTATTCGTGCATTGCCTGAAACAGGCGAAAATACTATGCTTTACACCCATATGCTCGTAAGGGAGGACGCAGTTGAATTATGCGGTTTTGCCGACAAAAGCGAACTTAACTGCTTTCGTATGCTCACATCGGTAAGCGGCGTCGGCGCAAAGGTCGCAATAGCAATTTTATCCGTTCTGACGCCGGAACAGGTCGCGCTTGCGGTTTCTGCGGGCGACAGCAAAATGCTGACCAAGGCAAGCGGAGTTGGCAACAAGCTTGCTCAGCGTATTACTCTGGAATTAAAGGATAAGGTTAAAACAATTATCCCGTCAGGAAAAATCAGTCAGGCGGATATTATTCCTGCGGCAGTCCCGGTTGAGGGCAATGTTTCAAAGGCTATTGAAGCGCTTGCAGTACTCGGCTATACACCAGACGAGGTAACTCCATTTATGACGGGCATTGACCCCGGACTTCCTGTGGAAAAAATAATTGGTGAAACACTTAAAGCCATAGGAAAAAAATAATATAGTGAGGAAATCATGATGAATGATTATGATTATGAGAACAGAATTGTTACTCCTACGGAGATAATGGGAGAAAATGCAGATGATAATCCGCTCCGTCCGCAAAGACTTGACGATTATATCGGTCAGGATAAGGCAAAGCAGAATTTATCGGTTTTTATCGAAGCTGCAAAACAAAGGGGAGAAACACTTGATCATGTTTTATTATACGGACCTCCCGGTCTTGGCAAAACAACTCTTTCCAAGATCATCGCTAATGAATTAGGCGTTAATTTCCGTATTACTTCCGGACCTGCTATTGAAAAACCGGGAGATCTTGCTGCTCTGCTTACAAATCTGAATGACGGCGACGTTCTGTTCATAGATGAGATACACCGCATCAACAGGGCGGTTGAAGAGGTTCTTTATCCTGCGATGGAAGATTTTGCGATAGATGTAATTACCGGAAAGGGACAGATGGCGGTATCATATCATGTTCCGCTGCCTCGGTTTACTCTCGTGGGAGCAACTACCCGCGCAGGTCAGCTTACAGCTCCGCTGCGTGACAGATTTGGCGTTACCCTGCGGCTGGAGTTGTATTCTCCGGAGGATCTTGCCAGAATTGTAAACCGCAGCGCATCAATTCTGGGAATACCTATTGAACAGGACGGAGCTCTCGAAATAGCATCACGTTCAAGAGGTACGCCGAGAATCGCCAACCGTATGCTGAAAAGAGTAAGGGATTTTGCACAGGTTTTATCCGATGGAGTCATTACGCTTGAAACAGCCCGTACCGCTCTGGAACGGCTTGAAATTGACGAGCTGGGGCTTGACTCCAATGACCGGAGAATGCTTGAGGCAATTATTAAATTCTATAAAGGCGGTCCTGTCGGACTGGAAACACTTGCAGCAGCTATCGGAGAAGAAGCTGTTACGATAGAAGATGTTATTGAGCCTTATCTTATGCAGATAGGTTTTCTGAGCAGAACTCCGCGCGGTCGATGCATCACCCGTGCAGGCTGTCTGCATCTTGGAATTGATCTCCCGGATATTTCGGAGAATCAGCTTAAATTCGACTAATAATACACAAGAAGAGAAGATAATTATGCCGGTATTAACTGTTACGTCACTTAATACATATGTGAAATCAAAACTTGAAGAAGACCCTAATCTTGAAGATATTGCACTTCAGGCGGAGATCTCCAATTATAAGCATCACAGCAGCGGACACCGTTACATGACTCTGAAAGATTCAATGAGCAGTATTAATGCGGTTATGTTTGCTGGTGACGCTTCAAGACTGCGTTTCCCTGTTGAAGATGGCATGAAGGTCATAGTAAGGGGGAATATTTCACTCTATCCCAAAACAGGATCATATCAGTTTTATATCCGTGAGCTTCGTCCTGACGGTATAGGCGCGCTTGCCGTTGCCTTTGAAAAACTGAAAAAAAAGCTTGAATCCGAGGGACTTTTTGCGCCTGAGCATAAAAAGCTTTTGCCGTTCCTTCCTGAAAAAATAGGCATTATAACCTCGGATACGGGGGCTGCTGTTCAGGACATCATTCGTATTCTCAGAAGAAGGTATCCCGTCGGAGAGCTTATACTTTGTCCTGTTTCCGTTCAGGGAGTCAGAGCGGCACCCGAACTGACCGAAGCAGTAAAAAAATTTGACAGGCTCAAATGTGTTGATGTTATTATCATCGGCAGAGGCGGTGGCTCAGCAGAGGATCTCTGGGCTTTCAATGACGAGCAGCTTGCAAGGGCAATATATGAATGCAGTATTCCGATAGTATCAGGGGTAGGGCATGAAACTGATACAACTATTTGTGATTTTGTTGCTGATATGAGAGCATCTACTCCTTCCGCCGCGGCAGAATTGATCTCACCGGAAGAGGGAGCATTGGAATATACCTTCAGTACATATTATAACCGGATAATTTCACTGTATAAAAACCGTATTAATATAGAGAAGAAACGCATAGAAGAATTACAGCATACGCTTATACTGAAAAATCCACGGGCAATGATAAAAGAAAAAAAACTTCATCTTAAATATCTGAGTTCATCGCTGTTTTCTTCTTATCAGGGGATAATTAATAATAAGAAAAAAATGCTTTCGGATTCCGCTTTGAAGCTTGATGCGCTTAGTCCGCTCAGAGTACTCGCAAGAGGATATTCTGTTACTGTGAAAGACGGAAATGTTATTTCATCTGTCGACAATGTTTCTGTCGGAGACAGATTGGATATAAGATTGTCAGACGGTCAGCTGGAGTGTACAATTGAAGAAAGGGTGAAGTATAATGCCAAAGACCGGATATGAAGAATCTATAAAAAAACTTGAAGAAATTGTCAAAAAGCTTGAAATCGGCGATTATAGTTTAGAGGAATCGATCAAGCTTTTTGAACAGGGGACCAAGCTTTCAGCTTCATGCTATGCGATGCTTGAAAAGGCTGAACAAAAAATCGTAAATATATCAGAAATTGAAAAAACGGAGGAATGAGATTATGTCATCATGGAGAGAAATAATTGAACAGGAGCTTGTAAACTGCCTGCCGGAAAGTGATAATAAAGATGTACAGAAACTTATCGGATCAATGAAATACAGTCTTACGGCAGGAGGAAAGCGCGTTCGTCCGATGATCGTAGTAGAATTTGCCAAGCTTTGCGGAGGAACAGAGCAGGCAGCTCTTCCTTTTGCCTGTGCGCTTGAAATGATACATACATATTCGCTTATACATGACGATCTTCCTTGTATGGATAATGATGATCTCAGACGCGGCAAGCCGACCAATCATAAGGTATACGGAGAAGCAACGGCATTGCTTGCCGGAAACGGACTTCTGACACATTCATTTGGCGTCGCATTATCAGAAAAGGCTGTCAGTCTGAACGGATATGAAAAATGCGTAAAGGCAGCAAGGGTTCTTGCGGATTATGCCGGCGCTGACGGTATGCTCGGCGGTCAGATGATAGATCTGGAAAGCGAAGGGAAAACTGTTACCGCCGATCACCTAAAAGTAATGGATAACAAAAAAACCGGCGCGCTTATGATTGCTGCTGCGAAACTCGGATGCATTTCAGCCGGTGCAGATGAAACAAAAATTGCCGCTGCGGAAAAATATGCGGAAAATATCGGTCTTACATTCCAGATAGTTGATGATATGCTCGATATCACCTCCACTACCGAAGAACTCGGTAAGCCGGTCGGAAGTGATGATGAAAATATGAAATCAACATATCCTGCTCTCTTAGGTCTTGATAAATGCCGTGAATTAAGCAGAGAATTGACAGAAGAAGCCGTCAGCTCACTTTCTGCTTTTGAAGGTGATACCTCTGCTCTCAAAGATTTTGCATATTATTTGTTAAACAGGGAAAAGTGATTGAATATTTTTTTGTAATGTAGTATAATTATACAATAGGTATTTGTAGGATAGTTATTGCTGAAGATCGACAGTCTGCAGTTTTGACTATCAATAATGCTCCGTGAATTATCATGGACTGATACTAAAACACGGGAGATTATAAAAATGACAGATGACAGTATTCTTGACAAAATAGAATCACCGTCAGATCTTAAAGAATTGTCCGACGAAGAAAGGACAAAGCTTGCTTTTGAAATAAGGGAAGAAATTGTAAATACAGTTGCAAAAAACGGGGGTCACCTTGCATCGAATTTAGGTGTTGTGGAATTGACGATCGCCATACATTCAGTTTTCAATTGTCCGGAAGATAAAATCGTCTGGGATGTAGGACATCAGAGTTATGCGCATAAGCTGCTTACGGGCAGAAAGAATATGCTGCATACAATCCGTACAGAAGGAGGTCTTTCGGGATTCCCCAAGCGCAGTGAAAGTGAATATGACTCCTTCAATACGGGACACAGCAGTACTTCTGTTTCGGCAGCGCTCGGAATATCAGCAGCAGGCACTATAAGAGATGATAAATACTATACAATTGCCGTTATAGGAGACGGTGCGCTTTCGGGCGGACTTGCACTTGAAGGCATTAATGTTGCCGGACGTACAAAGGAAAACCTCATAGTAATACTTAACGATAATAAAATGTCAATATCCAAGAATGTTGGATCTATGGCAAGATATCTTACTAAGATCCGCATCAAGCCGTCATATATCAATGCGAAGGTCAAGGTTCGTACAAAGCTTAAAAAGCTTCCTCATATCGGAAAAAAGCTTGCACGGTTTTTCAGCCGCTGCAAAAGCTGGATACGTCTTAACTTTTTCGGACATCAGAAAAATATGTTTGAACAGCTTGGTTTCAGATATTACGGTCCGCTTGATGGTCATGATATAGGACAGCTTTGTACAGCAATGGAAGCAGCAAAACATTCAAAGGGTCCTGTTATGCTTCATGTATGCACAAAAAAGGGTATGGGATATGAATTTGCCGAGAAAAACCCGAAAAATTACCACGGTATTTCGGCTTTTGATATTGAAACAGGAGAACCCAAAAGCTCTTCAGTAGGATATTCTGATGTTTTTGGCGAGTATATGTGTGATCGCGCCGAAAAGGATCCGTCACTTTGTGCGATAACTGCGGCTATGGCTATTGGTACAGGTCTGAGTGAATTTGCCAAAAATTACAAGAACCGTTTCTTTGATGTAGGTATTGCGGAAGAACACGCCGTGACGTTTGCGTCCGGTCTGGCAGCAGCGAATGCAAGACCTGTTTTTGCTGTGTATTCGACATTTTTACAGAGAAGCTATGATGAGATACTTCATGATGCAGCTATGCAGGGACTTCATATAGTAATTGCTGTTGACAGAGCAGGGGTCGTGGGGGAAGACGGCGAAACTCATCAGGGAGTATTTGATACCGCTTTCCTTAATACTATTCCCGATATAACGGTATTTGCGCCTTCAAGCTTTGACGAACTGCGCAAAATGATGGATACAGCTATATATGCATTGACCGGCGTTGCCGCTGTACGTTATCCGAGAGGAGGCGAGCTTCCTCTGCCGGAAGACTACAGCTATAATAATGAAAACTACACCTTTTACGGAAATGAAAAATCCGATATACTGGTCGTAACATACGGACGGTTGTTTTCTTTCGCCTGTGATGCTATGAATAAGCTTAAACAGCAGGGGATTGATATATGTATTCTGAAACTTGACAGGATAAAGCCAATTGATCCTGAATGTATAAAGGATTCGGAAAAATTCAAAAATGTTTTCTTTTTTGAAGAAGGAATAAAAACTGGCGGTATTGGTGAATGCTTTGGTTTTATGCTATATAATAATGGATATCGGGGTAATTATAATCTTACCGCAATAGAAGGATATGTCAAGCAGGCTAAGGTCGATTCAGCATTACATAAGCTTGGTCTTGACTGTGAAGGAATGATCAGAACAATCACGGAGGTTTCCGATAAGCGAGGGGATAAATAAGTGGCAGCTAAAAAACGGCTTGATATTTTGGTTTTTGAGCGCGGTCTGGCAGAAAGCAGAGAAAAAGCCAAAGCTCTTATTATGGCAGGAGTGATCTACGCTGATAATCAGAAATCAGATAAACCCGGAACAACTTATCCTGAAACGGTAAAACTTGAACTCAGGGGAAATAAGCTTAAATATGTAAGCCGTGGAGGTCTGAAGCTTGAAAAAGCGATCAGTTCTTTCGGACTTGATCTTTCGGATAATATTACAATGGATATTGGTGCTTCTACAGGAGGATTTACTGATTGTATGCTGCAAAACGGCGCATCGAAGGTATATTCGATAGATGTAGGTTATGGTCAGCTTGACTGGAAACTGCGCAATGATGAAAGAGTAGTCAATCTCGAAAGAACAAATGTTCGCTATATTACAAAAGAACAGGTTCCTGATGAGATAGATTTCTTTAGCGTTGACGTCTGTTTCATTTCCCTTGTGCTTGTACTTCCTGCTGTCCGACCTCTGTTGAAAGACGGAGGCTGCGCGGTTTGTCTTATAAAACCACAGTTTGAAGCCGGTAAGGGCAAGGTGGGTAAGAATGGCGTAGTCAGGGATAAAGCTGTTCATTCAGAGGTTATCAGAAAGATCTATAATTATTGTCTTGAAAACGGATTCAGTGTTCTCGGTCTTGATTATTCTCCGATAAAAGGTCCTGAGGGCAATATAGAATATCTGATATATATAAAAAAATCAGATGAACCTGTTTCCGTTACGGATTTTGATATTGATGCTTTGGTGGAAGCCTCTCATTTGCAGCTTGATAAGTAAGTTTTTCAAACAGAGCTTTACTTTGGAGATGACTTTATGAAATCAATTACTAAAATTGCGCTTATCCCTAACCTTACTAAAAAGGGCGCATACAGTTCGTCGCTTGATGCTATGAATATCCTTCGCAGGAATAATATAGAGATATTAATGCATAAAAAGCTCTTTGAGCATTACAGGGATATCGGTGTTCGTTTCTATGAAAATGATGACAGTCTTATAGACGCTGCCGATATGGTTCTTACCATCGGCGGCGACGGTACGATAATGCACGCGGCAAGACACGCTTCGCCTCTTCATAAACCCCTTCTCGGAATTAATATGGGCAGGCTCGGTTTTGTTGCAGGACTTGAACCTAATGAGCTTGATATGCTTGTCAAGCTGAGATCAGGTGATTATTCCATAGAGAAACGAATGATGCTCAAAGTGATCCATAACGGAACCGAAGGGACAAAAGAAGCATATTCGATTAATGATGCTGTTATTTCGAGAGGATCCTTATCAAGACTTATTGATATCGAAGTGACTCTTGATAAGGATTATATGTGTAATTATCGTTCTGACGGACTGATCATTTCTACACCTACGGGTTCCAGCGCATACTCGCTTGCAGCCGGCGGACCTGTAGTTGAACCGACAATGAAGTGCATTGTTATGACCCCGATCTGTCCTCATTCTCTTTTTGCCAGATCAGTTGTATTCAGTCATCATTCCGAATTAGTAATAAAAGCGTCATGCGATGATGATACCGAAGTTTATCTCACAATTGACGGTGCAAGGACAATAACTCTGAACAAAACCGATACTGTAACAGTAACGTCCGCAGATCTTGAAGCTGAATTCATCAATCTGAAAGACAGATCTTTCTACAGGGTTCTTAATGATAAATTTGCAGAAAAGAGTGATAGAAAATGAAAACACTCAGACAGACAAAAATACTTGATCTGATCAAAAACAATTCTATAGAAACTCAGTCAGAGCTTCTGGAATTGCTCAAAGCCGAGGGTTTTAAAGTAACTCAGGCAACAGTATCAAGAGATATCAAGGAAATGCGCCTGATAAAGGTTTTGGATAATGACGGAAAATACCGTTATGCTTCCGATACAATTTCCGCAGCTGAAGATGAATCTCATGCATATCTCTTTTCAACAGCAGTCACGGGAGTTGAAGTTACACATACACTTGTTGTTATAAAAACACGCAGCGGAATGGCACAGGCAGTTTGTGCTGCTCTTGATTCAACATACCGTGTTGGTGTCATCGGATCCATTGCGGGAGACGATACAATATTTGTAGCTGCAAGAACTGATGCGGCGGCGGCAAATCTTGTATCCGACCTGAAAAAAATGATATCCGAAAAAAATACACTGTAAACCGGCAAGGAGCATAGGAATGCTTAAAAGTTTATATATAGAAAATATTGCAGTTATAGAAAAAACAAATATTGATTTTACCGAAGGGCTTAATGTTCTGACAGGTGAAACCGGTGCGGGAAAATCTATTGTTATTGATTCTATCAATGCTATTCTCGGAAACCGTACATCACGCGACCTTATCAGAAACGGTGCGGAAAATGCATTTGTAAGCGCGGATTTCTGTGATCTTTCGGAACGCTCAAAATCAGCGATCGAAGAATATGGTTTTTCCCCCGAAGAGGACGGCAGTGTACAGATACAAAGAGAGCTTTCACTCAGCGGAAAGGGAAGATGCCGTATAAACGGACGTCCTGCAACCGTAAGCGTACTGAAATCCATTGGGGAATATCTTATCGACATACACGGGCAACACGCAAGCTATGAGCTGATGAATCCTGATTTACACATTGTATATATTGACAAATTGGGATCACTTGAAAATGACCTTTCAGATTACCGCGAAGCCTTTAAGGAATATTCCGATCTCAGATCTGAGCTTGATAAGGCAAGCGAGGACGAGGGTGAGAGGGCAAGACGAATTGATATTCTCAGATATCAGGTTGATGAGCTGGAAAAGGCTGATCTGTATATCGGTGAATATGAAGAACTGACAGAAAGAAAGCGTATTATCGAAAACCGTGAAAAAATTGCATCTGCACTTAATGCAGCGCATGAATATCTCAGCGGCGGAGATGACAGCGACGGAGCATTATATCAACTGGAAATGGCTTGCGGAAGTCTTGAGGATATCGGCGATTGTCTGCCTGAATCTTCTTCCGTTGCCGGCAGGATACAAAGCGCTCTTTATGAATTGGAAGATTGCAGCGGAGAGATACTTTCATTGTTTGATAGTGCTGATGGGGACGGCGACAGTATTGATGAGATTGAGGAAAGGCTTGATCTGATATATTCCCTTGGAAAAAAGTACGGCAGTACTATTGAAGAAATGCTTTCTTTTCTTGAAAATGCCAAAAAACAGCTTGACGCACTTGAAAGATATGATGAAAACCGTGAAGAACTTATAATTAAATGCAAAGCAGCTAAGGAAAAGGCAGATTCTCTTGCTAATATTCTTTCCGGAAAAAGAAAAGCTGCCGGTGAATATTTTACAGAAGCTGTACGAAAAGAAATGACATATCTTGATATGCCGAATGTTACTTTGAAGATAAGACAGGAAAAATGCGGGCTCAATCGCAATGGCTGCGATAATATTGAAATACTGATTTCAACAAATCCCGGAGAAATACCAAAACCCGTTGCAAAGATCGCATCGGGCGGCGAACTGTCAAGAATGATGCTTGCAATCAAAAATGTCCTGTCTGATAAAGATGATATAGATACTCTGATTTTTGATGAAGTTGATACCGGAATAAGCGGCAGCGCTGCTCAGAAAGTCGGTTTCAAGCTAAAGGAAGTATCAGGGAACCGGCAGGTTCTTTGTGTTACACATCTGGCGCAGATTGCTGCGCTTGCTGACAGTCATTATAAAATCGTTAAAAGCGTTTCTGACGGCAAAACATTTACAAATGTAAATGTACTTGATCATGAGGGCAGAAAAAACGAGCTTGCAAGGATCATAGGCGGTGTTGAAATTACAAAAGCTACACTGGATTATGCTGAAGAAATGCTGAACAATAAAAAATAAAAAGGAGTGTTTTTTAATGGATTGTTTATTTTGCAGTATTGTAAAGGGTGATATCCCTTCAACAAAGGTTTATGAGGATGAAACAGTTTTCGCCTTCAAGGATATTAATCCTATGGCACCTGTTCATGTTCTTATTATTCCGAAACAGCATCTTTCCTCTGTCAATGACGTTACTGCGGAAAACAGTGCTGTAATTGCCCATATATATGAAGTTGCTGCAAAGCTTGCAAAGGAACTGGGCATTGATGAAAGCGGATACAGGGTAGTTTCAAATTGCGGAGCAGACGCCGGACAGACTGTATTCCATCTTCATTTCCATCTTTTAGGAGGAAAGAAGCTTCGCGTAGATATGTGTTGATACGGGGGGGAGAATTATGAAGCGACCATTAGCTGTTATCGGCTTTTCATTTACAGCCGCCGCAGCGGTCGCTTTTCTTGTTGGATCCAGACTGCTGAATTACCTTATAATTTCAGCTGCTTTGATTTCGGTTGTACTGCTGATAATACCGGCAGCAAGGAAAAAATCATTTATTCCGGCTGTTTTTATCAGCTGTACGGCAGCTTTTTTGTGGGTGATGTGTTTTTACTCCGTATATGTGCAGCCGATAGAACCTTTATACGGCGAAAATGTTGTTATTGAAGGAAAATTATGTGAGCTGCCTTATGAAAAAAGCGGATATTATTATTATAAAATAGAAACTGATTTTATCTATAAGGAATCTGTTCCAAATAAAACTACTGTTTTTCTCAGTTCCAGAGAGCCGATATATATGGAGCCTTACGATACGATAAAGGCATCTGTAAGCTTATATGATAAATCATCAGATAGTTTTTATTATTATAATATTTCAAAGAACAGGTATCTGACAGGATATATAAATAAGGTTATTTCTGTTACAGAGAATAATGACCGTCCGCTGTACTATCATATTTTATCCCTGAGAAAAGCTGTACTTGATATTATTTCCGATAAGCTGCCGGATCGTGACGCAGAGCTTGTTTCGGCTGTGCTGCTCGGTGAAAAGAGCGGAATGACTTATGCTGAAACAGAAACCTTCCGTGCTGCCGGAATATCGCATATTATTGTGGTATCGGGATTTCATCTTGTTATTATGACACAAATAATGCTGTTGTTTCTGAGGGGAATTTTTGCCGGACGGAAACGTGCCGCATCATTTGTATGTATTATTTTTGTTTTTCTTTATATGGCAGTTGCAGGCTTTACACCGTCTGTTCTCAGGGCAGGGATAATGCAGATATTGTATTTGTTCGCACAAACTGCCATATTGAAAACAGATTCTCTCAATTCGCTCGGTCTTGCATCGTTGATTATTGTATTTCTGAATCCGTATAATGCGCTTAATATCAGCTTTTTACTTTCTTTTTCGGCAACATTGGGAATAGTTTTATGGAACGAAAAATTATATAGATCAATTGATAAAAGAATATTTCTAGATAAAGCAGATCCGGGCAAATTGCGAAGGCTGATCCGGAAACCGGTAAAAAGTATGATATCCATATTATGTGTGACAATTACAGCTCAGATCTTTACAATACCTATAGTAATACTGTTCTTCAAATCATTTTCACCGTATACACTGATATCAAACCTGTTGACATCACCTGTAGTTTCATTGCTTATTATCTCATCTCTGATAATGGTACTGCTCGATCTCAGTGTAATATTAGCGTTCATTGATCTTCCGTTTGTAATTATGAGCGGACTATTATCTGAGCTGATATATAACGCAGCAGAAATGACTGCATCATTTCCATATTCATTAATAAGAATGAATGGTGAATGTACACCGATTTGTCTGGTATTATGTGTTTTTGTGATATTTCTTATAATGATTCCGAGAAATATAAAATCGTATATCCGTGTGATTTTCATAGTGTTTTATTCTGTACTGATATTCATAACAGGATATTTTATCGAATACGAAATAAAAAAGGACAGTGTAAAGATTTCCGTAATGGATTGCGGCAACGGTATGACATTCGTTTTATCCGATTACAGCCATACTTTATTGTTTTCGTGCGGCGGTGAAAGTAAGAGCTATAATAATATCCGGACTTTTATTAATGATCTGCCGGTTACGGATATTGACTATATGCTTTTGTGGGATAAAAAACGAAATACTTCTTCATATGCCCGCAGGATCCTGAAAGATTACCGTGTTAATACGATCCATGTTTATGATGAGGACAAGCTCAGCGATGGTTTACAGGATCTGTACAGTGATTGCAATAACATAATAAAAAGCAAACAGTCCGATAATAAAATAATGAAAACAGGCAATGACAGTTTTTCTTTTTCGGTGTATAATACTGTTTCCTGTAAAGCAGCGTTACTTAATGTTTATGACAAAGATATTCTTATATTGCAAAGCGGAACAGATTGTCTGAAAATTCCGGAGGAATGGCGCAGGGCTGATTTTCTGATCGACGGAGGAAATCTCTGCAATACAGATGTTCTGCAATGCAAAAGGGCTGTTATTTCCGATAAGGCAGAAATGATATTAACTGATATGGACGAAATTCCTGTTATTCAGGATAACATTTATTTTACAGGCGGATTCGGAAATCTTGGATTAAGAATATATAATGACGGTCGGACAGATATCAGGAGGGAAAAATATTGGCAAAGCTGAATGAATCAGATTTTCGTAAGGAGATATCCTCCGGAAAATTCAGAAATATATATGTAATTTACGGTGATGAAAAATACCTTGTCAGAAAATACACGGACGATCTTGTTAAAAAGGTTACTGATAAAAAAGGAATGGAATTTGATTATTTCCGCTTTAACAGTGAATCTTCTCTGGAAATGATTGCAGATGCTGTATGGCAGCTGCCTATAATGACAGAGTATAAATGCGTATGTATTATTGATTATGATGTCAATTCTCTTTCCTCGGCTGATTTCAGCCAGCTTGAAGATCTATGCTCCGATCCTGTTACAACAACGGTACTGATTTTCAGTATGCCCACATGGACTGCAGGATCTTCTAAAAAAGACGGTGGGGGAAAGAATACAAACTGGTCTAAGCTTTTGTCTGCCGCTGATAAGGGCGGAGCTGTGATCGAACTAAAAAAACTCGGTGATATAGCGCTTGAGAAACAATTGTCAGTCTGGTGCGAACAGAGAGGCTGTAAGCTCAGCCGTATCAATGCATCAAAAATAATTTCAAGAGTGGGTACTGATCTTACCGCACTGAAAAATGAAACAGAAAAGCTTTGCGCCTATGCTGACGGGAAAGAAATAACAAATGAAATGATATTATCTCTTTGTGTAATGAATACGGAGGCGAGGATCTATTCATTATCTGATTATATCGCCAGGGGCGATTACAATTCAGCATATCGCCAACTTCATTTGCTTTTCGGTCAGAAGGAACCTCCGGAGATTATACTTTCAGTTCTTAGTTCTGCTTTTATTGATATGTACCGAATGAGAGCTGCGTCCGAAGCAGGAAAAAGCATATCTGAAACAGCATCGGATTTTAAATACGGCAGACGTGAATTTGTTTTGAAAAATGCTGCGTCCAATATGAGCAAATATTCGACCGAAACTCTCAGAGCGATTCTTGAAGCTATTCTTGAAACCGATATAAAAATGAAAAGCTCCAGGGCTGACAGCGAGATCCTTCTTGAAACACTTATATCAAGAATGCTTTTACTTGTAAAAAAAGAGGGCAATATATGATTAAAATTAAAGAAGCTATTATTGTAGAGGGAAAATATGATAAGATACGTTTATCAAATATTGTTGACGGTCTTGTTATCACTACAGATGGATTCGGTATTTTCAAAGATAAGGAAAAGCAGATGCTGATTCGCCGCCTTGCTGATACCCGCGGGATCCTTGTTTTTACTGACAGCGACGGCGCCGGCTTTGTAATACGCAATTTTCTGAAAGGGACGGTCCCTAAGGATAAATTATTCCATGCCTATATTCCTGATATAACGGGCAAGGAAAAAAGAAAAACAGCTCCGTCAAAAGAGGGGCTGCTTGGTGTGGAAGGAATATCAGATGATATACTGATAAAAGCAATATGTTCTTCGGGGGCTCATTGTGATATTGTTGATGCTAAGAATTCGTATAACGAGATAACTAAAACCGATCTTTATCTGAACGGTTTGTCCGGTAACAGTAATTCCCGTATCAGACGGCAGGAGTTGCAGAAATATCTTGATCTTCCATCAAATATGACATCAAATTCGCTTACAGATGTGCTTAACTGTCTTATGACAAAAGAAGAGTTTTATGATCTATGCAAAAAATTATTCGATATAAATGACGGAGGAAAACAGTGATGATTGACGTTACTCTGCTCGGAACAGGCGGTATGCTGCCAAAAAAAGACAGATGGCTCGCATCTTGTCTGATAAGCTGCGGCGGTCATTCAATACTGATCGACTGCGGTGAGGGTACGCAGATCGCTCTCAAATGCGCTCAGCGAAAAACCAAACCGATTGATCTTATATGCATTACTCACTTTCATGCCGATCATATTTCCGGACTACCTGGTTTTTTGCTTTCGATGGGAAATGAAGGGCGCACTGAACCTGTAACTATAGCAGGACCGGAAGGAATAGAAAAAATAGTTCGGAATCTTTGTATTATAGCGCCCCAGCTGCCTTTTGAGATCAGATTTGCTGATCTTCATGATTCAGCCGGTTTTGTTTCCGGCTCTCTTAATATCAATTCTTATAAACTGAATCATAGTATTGAATGTATTGGCTATAATTTTGAATTGCCGCGGTCCGGAAAATTTGATATTGCCAAAGCTGAAAAAAACGGGATCCCTAAATCTTTATGGTCACAGCTGCAGAGAGAGGGGAGAGTATTTTCGGGTGATAAGCTTTATACCTATGATATGGTCAGCAGCGGACCACGCCGCGGGATAAAGATCTCTTATTGTACAGATACACGACCGTGCGCTTCTATTGTTCCGGCGGTAAGGGATTCAGATCTTTTTATCTGCGAAGGCTTATACTATGATGATGAAAAATTCAGCCGAACAGCTGAAAAAGGACATATGATCTTTCGTGAAGCAGCAGGCATTGCAAAAGAAGCTGAGGTAAAAAGATTATGGCTTACACATTTTAGTCCGGCGCTTGATAATCCTGAAGATGGTCTTGAGCAGGCAAGAAAAACTTTTCCGGAAACATATTGCGGATATGATGGAATGAGTATCACATTAACATATCATGATTGATTTATGGAGCGCTGATAATGAGAGTAAAACATGAATTTGATCCTATATATAATGAAAACTCCGTAATTCTGATACTCGGCAGTCTGCCTTCTGTAAAATCACGCGATCAGAATTTTTATTACGGTCACCCCCGTAACCGTTTCTGGCAGATTATCGCAAAAATATGTAATTCTCCGGTTCCTATGACTATTTCCGGGAAAACAGATTTATGCCTTGATAACAGAATAGCCTTATGGGATGTTATCGAATCTTGCGATATAACCGGATCTTCGGATAGTTCAATAAAAAACGTCAGGCTTAATGATCTGAGTATTATCTTTGAAAAAAGTGATATAAAAAAGATTTTTCTCAACGGTTCCGCTGCTTACAGATTTTATAAAACCGGTGATTTCAAGGATTATCCTGATGCAGTCAGACTTCCTTCAACAAGTCCGGCTAACGCTTCGTACAGCTTTGAAAGGTTGCTCGGGGAATGGAGCATAATAAAGGAATATATGTAAATAATCAGAATAGAGGTAATACTATGTCAACAGATTACAGAAAAAATATTACAATGAATCCATCAGGATTTGTTTTATTAGCGGATTATGTTCCGCATATCATTCAGGAAATAAGATATTATTCTTCATATAATTTCATAGGTGATCGTATAGATTGTTATGAAGAGCCTTGCGCAATTATAACCAGGGAGGCTGCCAGAGCGCTGAAATCCGTCAGCAATGAAATGATCGTACAAGGTTACAGACTTAAAGTATTTGATGCTTACAGACCAGCCGGAGCAGTAAAGCATTTTGTTCTGTGGGGGATAGAGGATCAGGATATCAGAATGAAACAATATTTTTATCCGGATCTTGAAAAACAGGAGCTTTTTTCAAAAGGCTATATTGCGAAGCAGTCCAGTCACAGCAGAGGAAGTACCATTGATCTGACGCTGTTCGATATGAAAACCGGAAAAGAACTTGATATGGGAAGTCCGTTTGATCTTTTCAGTGAGAAATCTCATCCGGATTATAAGGGTATAACCGAGGAGCAGTATAGTAACAGAATGATTTTGCAAATGGTTATGATCAGAAACGGATTCAAACCCATAGACTGCGAATGGTGGCACTTCACATTGGACGATGAACCATATCCCGATACATATTTTGAATTTCCGGTTTCCTCTTCATATCTTCGCAAATAAACTAAAGCAATACTGTAAAAATACATTATCTCAGAATAACTAACACCTTCCGTAGCTTTCTGCTGCAGAAGGTGTTGCTGTTTATTGGTATCCGCCCAATAACCCCGCGCCATGCCGAATTGAAGAAACCATGGTAAAATAAACTCCGAATAGAAATACTCCAATGAAGTGAAACAGAGTCCAAT
>CACYWT010000007.1 GCA_902778175.1 uncultured Ruminococcus sp.
TTTTGCGGCTTTCCCGCTTTTTCCTTGCATTTATTATACCATATTTCACGCGTTCTGTCAGTATTTATCGGAGATTTGAGGTTGTTCAGTTTACATTAAATATTTTCATACGATAAAATTTTAACACATAAAAGTCCTGAAATCAATAGGCAGAATCAAAATCTCACGCCATCATATATTTATATTGATTTTTGCGCAGTAAAACCTTATAATAAAACCATCGGTTTTGTTAAAGGCAGGGATAAAAATGAGTTACTTCATGACAATAGACCTTCACGGAATGACCTGTGCACAGGCAAAGGAAGAGCTTGAGTGCACATTGAGATCCATTCCGCAGGACACAAGAGAGCTTACTGTAGTACACGGTTATCACGGTGGAACAGCTCTGCGTGATCTTGTGCGCAGCTACCGTCACCCAAAAATCGAACGGAAAATGCTTTCCATGAATAACGGCAGCACTGTTTTCATAATAAAAAAGAAATGAGAAGCCTTTGACGGCTTCTCATTTTTTCTTTTATACAGATCGGTCTCAGATCCTGATAAGGGCAAGGGTCTGGGGCTGCATTACAATATAGCTGCCCTTTTTCTCATAGCCGCCTATTGCGAATACTGTTTCTCCGTCAAAGGCAAAGGGAGCCTTCTGCTCTTTTTCGGTGGGATTGACCGCAATTATGAAGTTTCCGCGCTTGAATATGAAAGGATATTTTTCCTTTACGGCATAAATGACCTCAAATTCTCCGTCTGACTGGAGATCGGGATTTTCATGACGGATCGCTATTACCCTGCGCAGAGTATTGAGGATAGAATCCGGATCCTTTTCTGCATCTTCTACGGTCGGAGCATTTTCTGACGTATCGACCGGAAGATAGAGATCCTTTGCGTCGGCAGTTGAAAATCCGTGATTTGCCGTATTGTCCCACTGCATAGGAGTACGGGTACCAGTACGGCTGAAACCGCCCTCCTTACTGTTAAGACCGTCCATGAATTTCATTCCGATCTCATCGCCGTAATACAGGAAAGGTACGCCCGGCATCATAAAGATAAAGGAATATGCAAGCTTTGCCTCCTGCTGTGAGAACATCTTTGTCATTCTCGGAGTATCATGGTTGCAGGTTATGAAGCTGATATAACCTTTGTCCTTTGTAGCGTTGAGATCATCAAGGTATTCATCAAGGAATTTTGTTATATCGCCCTTGCCGTTTTTGCCGAAAACAGCTTTACATTCGCCTGTCTGCCAGTTTTTGTCACGGAAAAGATAACGATAGCCGTTATTGTCATGGTCAAGATAAAAATCGCAGTGGAATCCGGCGCCGATCGCTACTTTCGGATTGCACCATTCCGATATAAGCGCAGCATCGGGATAATCCTTGTCAAGCATCTCCCGGATACCCTTCCATATCCTGCAGGTTTCCGGCTTTTCTCCGTCCTCATTCTTGACAAGGGAATCCGCCATATCTACACGGAACCCGTCGCAGCCTGCATCAAGCCAGAAACGCATTATATCCTTCAGAGCCTCTACTGTCGCAAGGCAATCGGGATCGGAAGGCGATTTCTGCCATGCAGGATGTGTAATATTATTGAAACCGTAATTCAGCGCCGGCTGAGAACTGAAAAAGTTTACAAGATAGTTTCCGTCACGGTCGGTGATTCCGCAGAGCAGACGGTACTGAGGCGGCGCCTCCCATACGCTGTCCGTCCAGATATAGCGTCCGCTGAATTCATTCTTTTCGGGTTGCTTGCTTTTTCTGAACCATTCGTTCTGATCCGAAGTATGTCCCGGGACCAGATCGAGAAGGATCTTTATACCCTTTTCATGCGCGAGAGAAAAAAGCTCCCCTAAATCCTCATTTGTGCCATAGCGCTCTGCAACCTTGTAATAATCCCTGACGTCATAGCCTGCGTCCATAAAGGGTGAATCAAATACGGGATTGAGCCATATTGCATTGCAGCCAAGACTCCTGACATAATCCAGCTTTGACATTATTCCCCTGATATCACCTATTCCGTCACCGTTGCTGTCACAGAAAGTCTGGGGGTAGATCTCATAGAATACTGCGTCCTTTAACCAATTCGGCATTTTGTTATCCTCCTTATTTTTAAGGCAGCACCGCCTTAATCTGTTATTTTGTTTTGATTATAGCATATTTCAACTAAAAATCAAATAATATTATTTAAAAAATATTGAAAATGCTAATATTTTATACGATACTGACATTGTATTTTCTGAACCAGTGGTCAAGCTGTATTATATATGCCAGAATCTGAGGCGCCCTCATAAGCTGTCCGTACCACGGTGAGGATATCTTATCCGGATGCTGTATGATCTCCTCTACACCGTCTTTGTCAATAAATTCATTCAGCGGAGATGTCGGATCATTGATTATTTCCCTCGCCCTGCCTGCGCACAGCCCGAAATATAACGGATTATGCGTCTTGGGATACGGACTTTTCTTTCTGTCTATTATGCTGTCGGGAAGAAGACCTCTGAAAGCGGAACGGACTATACCTTTCTCTCTCCCCATATGAGCTTTGATGCTCCACGGCAGATTGAACGCATAATCCACAATTCTCCAGTCACAGAACGGAACTCTTACCTCAAGTCCGTTATACATTGACATACGGTCTTTCCTGTCGAGAAGATTCTGCATGAACCAGTAGAAATTCAGAGAAAACATCTCTCTCATTCTTGCGTCAAGCCTGCTGTCGCTTTTAAGCTTTTCGGTATTTCTGCAGGTATCGCTGTAACGCTGACGGACATATTCTTCACCTCGGGGAAGAAATCCTTTTTTAAGGATCGACCGGCGAATATCAAATGATCTCGACCACGGGAAATTATCGTCGAACAATATTTCCTTATTATGATACCATGGATATCCCCCGAAAAGCTCATCAGCACATTCTCCGGAAAGTCCGACTGTGAATTTCTCTTTTATTTTTCCGCAGAAAAGCAGAAGTGATGAATCAACATCAGCCATTCCGGGAAGATCACGGGCGTCTGTTGCCTGAGTCAGCGCAATAAACAGATCATAATTATCTATTTCCACGCTGTGATGCTCTGAACCGATAGCGTCGGTCATAATTCCTATAAATTCACTGTCCGGCGTCGGCTGGAAAAGGCTTCTGGTAAAATACCGGCTGTTATCCGTATAATCAACGGAATAAGTATCTATCGCGCCGGAGCCGATCCTTTTCATATACTCAGCCGCCGCATAGGAAATAATGCTCGAATCAAGCCCGCCTGACAGGAAACAACAGAGCGGAACATCTGACACAAGCTGTCTTTCTATTGAATCCGTAATAAGCTCTCTGACTTCCCTGATGCTTGTTTCCGTATCCGAATAATGCTCATGCGCCGTAAGTCTGAAATATCTTCTGCAGCCGAATCCGTTACTGTTAAGTACGGCATATTCGCCCGGCAGCAATTCCTTTATTCCCTTGAAGATTCCCTGACCCGGAGTCCTGCCGGGACCGAGAAATAATATTTCCGTCAGACCCTGACTGTCGATCTGCGGCTTCACAAGTGGATTTTTAAGCAGCGTCTTGATCTCGGACGCAAAGATGATGCCGGTGTCGTAAAGATAATAAAAAAGCGGCTTTACACCTATCCTGTCCCTCGCAAGAAACAGACTGTTCGTTTCACTGCACCATACCGCAAAGGCAAAAATACCGTTAAGCCTTTCCAGACAACCGCTGCCCCAGCATATAAAGGCTGTCAGCACAACTTCGGTATCACTTTTCGTATCGAATGAATAGCCTTCCGCTGTCAGTTCATCTCTTAACTCCCGTGTATTGTAAAGTTCTCCGTTATAGACTATCGTATATGTTTTTTCCGCATGGGTTTTGGTCATCGGCTGCCTGCCGTTTACGGGATCTATGACCGCAAGACGGCGGTGGATCAGAGCAGTATTTCCGTCGATCATTATTCCCCCGTCGTCGGGTCCTCTTTTTTTCAGAGTTTCAGACATTGACGAAAGAATATCCTGTACCGATCTCATTCCGAGATTTTTGTCATACCAGCCTGCAATTCCACACATAAATATCACCCGTTTCCATGATATTCAAATAATGGAAATACGTTACAGCTATAAACGTAAAATAATTGATCTTACGCTCCCGTATTATCTTGCGAAAAGCCCCGTTATCTCATCAACCGCCGACATTACGCTGTTGAAGCCGAATTCCTTTTCGTATTTATAGAATGAATAAAAGCTGCCCATAAGCTGATAGGTTATCCGTACATTTGCAGATGCATCATTTCTGACGTCAGGATATTCATTGAAGATCCTTTCCTTCAGCTCGACCTCTATCTGCTCCGGCAGCTTTGAAAACTGTGATCCGGAAAAAAGTATGCTGATTAGCCCTATCCTTGCGTAGAAATTCTCAATCAGCTGATGACTTCCGGTAACCGGATCATCGACAAATATCCGCGGATTCTCCACGCTCTGCACTATATCCTTTATTACCTCCATCTGCAGCCGCTCGGACATATCATATATGTCCTTATAGTGAAGATAAAACGTAGCTTTGCTTATCTCAGCATTTTCACATAATTCCTTGACAGTGATCTTTTCAAGCGGTTTGCGTGTCCTTATCGCCAGAAATGCATTGCGCAGACCTCTTTCTGTCTTTTTTTCCCGAAGATCCATGGCGTTCTCCTTTTTAATTATTTAATATAGTCTGTTATTTGACTGCTGTACAAAATCGTATATTGATTTATATGCAGTTTGTGTTATATTAATTATAGTACGTTAATAAACCACTGTCAATATTCAAGGAGGATGTCTTATGGATTTTTACAATTTCTACACAGGCAATGAATTTGAGGCTTACAAATGGCTCGGCGCACATTATACCCCTGAAAAAACTGTATTCCGTACATTCGCGCCTCAGGCAGGTAAAATTGATCTGGTTCTTGAGGATAAGATCATTCCTATGAAACAGGTTTATAACGGTCAGTTCTATGAAGCTGAAATTGAAGATCTCCCCTGCGGAGCAAAATATGAATACCGTATATATAAGGGCAATTCATATACCGATCATTGTGATCCTTACGGTTACGCTATGGAACTTCGTCCGGCTCACCGCTCGATCACTGTCGATACCTCGGAACACAGCTTTGAGGACGATACTTGGCTTAAAAAACGCTCGGATATGAAAAAGAAACCTCTGAATATATATGAACTTCACGCCGGTTCTTTCCGCAAACCGGGAACAAACGCCGACGATTGGTATACATATGACCAGCTGGGCGCTCTGCTCATTCCCTACCTTAAAGAAAACGGATATAATTATGTCGAATTTCTTCCACTGTGCGAGCATCCGAGCGATGAAAGCTGGGGATATCAGACAACGGGCTACTATTCCCCCACAAGCCGCTACGGTTCGCCTGAACAGCTCAAAAAGCTTATTGATATGCTGCATAAAAATGAGATCGGCGCAATACTTGATTTCGTTCCCGTACATTTCGCTGTTGACAGCTATGGTCTTTTTAAATATGACGGCTCCGCGCTGTATGAATATCCCAGCAATGACGTCGGCATGAGCGAATGGGGCAGCTGTAATTTTATGCATTCACGCGGCGAGGTAAAAAGTTTCCTGCAGTCCTCGGCTAATTTCTGGCTGAATGAATATCATTTCGACGGACTCAGAATGGACGCTATCAGCCGCATAATCTTCTGGCAGGGCGACGAAAGACGCGGTGTAAACGGAAATGCGCTCGATTTTGTAAAAAATATGAATTCCTATCTCAAGAAAAACAATCCCGGATGTATGCTCATCGCAGAGGACAGCACAAGCTTCAAGGGCATCACGGCAGATACCGCCAAAGGCGGTCTGGGATTCGATTATAAATGGGATCTCGGTTGGATGAACGATACAATGAAATATTTCGGTCTTGAACCTGAAAAAAGACATGAGAACTATCATAAGCTGACTTTCTCAATGATGTATTTCGGTGACGAAAATTATCTCCTTCCCCTTTCTCATGACGAGGTAGTGCATTGCAAGGGAACTATCGTAAATAAAATGTACGGCACTCCTGACGAAAAGCTTGCTCAGGCAAAGGCAATGTATATGTATATGATGGTCCACCCCGGCAAAAAGCTTAATTTCATGGGTAATGAGCTTGGTCAGCTGCGCGAATGGGATGAAAAAAGAGAGCTTGATTTTGATATTCTTGATGACCCCAGACATAAGGGATTCAATGATTTCATAAAGAAGCTTAACGCTATCTATCTTTCGGACAGCGCATTGTCTGAGGGGGATTACGATAAGGAAGGATTCAGATGGGAGGATTGCAGCAGTGAGGATAAACTGCTGTATGCTATAAGAAGAAGCAGCAAAAAGGACAGCATTATTGCCGTATTTAATTTCGGCAGGGATATGCAGACAGGATATCCGATCGAACTTGAAAACGGCGGAAAACCCGAACTGCTCTTATTCTCGGATGACAAGAGTTTCGGCGGAAAAAGCGAAGCTTCTGCTCTTTTCCGTGTTGAAGACAATAAGGTGATATTTGATATTCCCGGCTTTTCGGCTGCAATTATCAGAGTTTGACCGCAATAATAAAAAATGCCCGTATTCCGGAAAAAAGGATACGGGCATTATTCTTTATCTATAAAATGATCTGTATACCGAATACAGGTCGCGCAGGTCAATTGATCCGTTTCTGTCAATATCCGAAGCAAGTCTTGCATTATCAGATAATACGGATCCTTTTATCAGGAATGAACTCAGGACTTTTACATCATTGGAATTTATACTTCCCTCTCCGGTCAGGTCGCCGTAAAGGATAACAGTAAGCATTCCGTGTCCCGGATAAGAAAAAGTCCAGCCTGTGCCGACATTTCCGCTTTTGACTTTCACGGAATTATGATTCCGGGCATAACTTATGTCATTTCCGTATAACAGTTCTTTTTTCAGTCCGGCAAGCGTCATAGGACGGTCGATATAAATATATCCGCCCGATATCAAAAGAGTTTCTTTGTCCGGTGATATTTTTTGCACTGAGGATTGTGTGTCAATGGAACCGCTTTCTGTTTCCGGGGTGTATGAGGCAGCATCTGTTTCTGAAGTATCAGAAGTGAGCGGCTGCTTTGAGGATCCCTGCGGACGACTGTATTCTGACCGTTCATCTTCTTTTCTGACCGGAACAAATTGATCCCTGTCAAGGATCGTAAGTTCATAATTACTTAGTACAGCGATAGTATCGCCGCTTGAGATCAGACTGTCGATTTTTATTCCGGTATCGGCGGAGGAAACTGTTTCGCCGTTTTCTCCCAGCATATAAACAGTATTTCCGCGGAAGGAATAAACTGCGCTTTTACTTACGCAGGCATTGCTGTACGGTGAAGCGTACAGTTTTTCATATCCGTCATCAGAAGAAAACGAATAGACATTTCCGTCATTGTCGGAGCATCTGCCTGCAACCGGTTCCGAAACCGTAATATCGGCTTTGCCGGGCAAAAGTTTACCGCTGACAGTATCAAAAGCCCTGCCGGAACACAATGCATAAACAACTCCGTCAGAATCGTTGAAGAACAATCTGTCGGGTTTTGAGGGACATTTTATCTGCTGGAGTAATATTCCGTATTTATTATACTTTTGTATATATGAGGGCTTATTTTTATCTACCAGATATATATTATCATCATTGTCAAAAACCGGAGCCTCAGACGATACAGAAACACCGTCAAGTATAGTGTATTTTAAAGGAGTGAACTGATTATTCTCATTTGAAACATAAGCGTGATCGGGAAAACAGGTTATAAACCAGAGCATATCTTTTCCTACGGCAGCAAAACTATAATCAATAGAATTAAGCTTTGTTTTTTTGCAGGCGCCCGATCTGTTTATTCTGATTATTTTCGGGAAACCATTTTCATCTGCGCTCATATAGAATCCGCCGTGCCGGTCAGGAAGGCAGAAAAATTTCTTTCCTGCTGCATCTGACATTCCGGGAGAAACAGGCGACATCACGCATATAAGCATTATGGACATTATTATAACACTGATGATACGGCAGCGTGTTTTTTTCATTATTTATCCCACCCGAAAAAAACAATTCATAATTAATATTATTTTATCAGATAATATCATATTATGCAATCAGCAGCTGTTATAATGCTCTATTATTTACGAAACAGACAAATATAAGACTGTATTATAGTGCAACAAAACGATAAATGATCCTTTGGTTTTTTCTCTGATATTAAATGCATAAAAAAATCGCATGAAACCGAGCCTTACTCAGTTTTCATGCGATTTGAGCGGAGGACAAGGGATTCGAACCCTCGCGCCGGTCTCCCGACCTACTCCCTTAGCAGGGGAGCCCCTTCACCACTTGGGTAATCCTCCAAATGCCAAAGAATACACAATATTCTGTTATCCCCGAAGGGTGGCGGAGAGGATGGGATTCGAACCCATGTGGCGTTGCCGCCAAACGGTTTTCAAGACCGCCTCGTTATGACCGCTTCGATACCTCTCCGTATGTCGTTTATCCTGACGACTTATTTATAATATCATATACAAAGAAAAAAGTCAATAGAAATTTTTAATTTTTGATATATTATTTGATCATTTTCCTTCTCTGCAAAAAAAGATCTTCATGCAGCCCTGTTTTTCATTCTTTGAACTATCGGTCATCACTTTCACCTAACGTCAAAAAACAAGGGGTTTGAGAAGTCATTTTCAGAAAATGTAACTTTTTTCAGCGAAACGTCCGAAAACTAAGTGCTGGCTTTGTATAAATTGCTATTCAAAAATAACCCCTTTCACCTACTGCACTCAAAAAGGGTATTTGAGGGGGCGTTTTCAGAAACTGTAATCATTTTTCAGCGTTTTCACTATAGCAGATTTTAATAAGCTATCTTCAAAAAACTTCTGCTGCAACACAGACAAAAGCGCAAGCGCGAAATCCTTTCAAACAGATTCCACGCCTGCGTTTTATTTTGCCCACACTTCGCTACAAATCGCCTGTATGGGATTTATTATATTATATCGGATACGAATTCGTTTTCGGATAAAGCCCGACCAACGCCGAAAGAAACGGAGACGGTCGCCCGCGGATATGGAGAAGAGGACGAATTTGACTTCTCTGGTTATTTCTTTCTGTTTATTCAACTTCTTACCCCTCCGTTTAAATTCTTATAATTCGAGGCGTTGGATTTATAGAGATTTTTGAAAACCCTGTAGTTGCGTTCGTATATGTCCTTGTTATCAGGGTTAGGGATGTATACATGATTCGCTTTTACAAGTTCCCGCGATAAATCGAGCACGTCCACGCCTTTGATACCCGCCGCGACAACGAGCGCGGTTCCTATCGCGCCGACTTCCTGAGTATTTTCAACCGTTTCTATCGTTCTTCCCGTAATGTCGGCAAGCATTTGGCAGGTAACGGAAGATAAAGCTCCTCCGCCGACAAATCGAATCGTATCAGATGTTTTTACCTTTTTCTCCTCACATTCAAGTAGCCAACGCAGATGGTAACAAATACCCTCTAAAACCGCGCGGAGCATATCTCTCTTGCCATTTTTAATCCTGATATTGAAGAACATTCCGCCCGCGTCGGAATCCTCAAATGGACAGCGGTTTCCGTGGAGCCAAGGGGTAAAGATAACGCCGTTTGCTCCCGCAGGCGACTTTGCGATTTCGTCGAAAACATAAGCATAGAGGGTATTATTATTGCTCTCGGCATCATCTGTCACAGTGAATTTATACGGATATACTCCGATCTCATCAAGCGCAAGATGATTTATGGCCCATTCCAAGCATTTTCCGGCTGTTTCTAATTCCGCGTAATAATTGAAGTAACCGTGCTTGGCGGACAGTACGCCTGTGATCATAGCGTTGATATCTACGGTTTGACGATCCATAAATGTAGATACCCATCCCGATGTTCCGACATAGATATGCGTATCCCCCACTCGTGTACAACCCGCGCCGATATTAACGAAGGTGGTGTCACCTCCGCCGCCATAGACAGGGATTCCTTCAACAAGTCCGAGATCCCGAGCCGCTTTAGCTGTGAGTCCGCCGACCAAATCCGTGCAGTCGATTATCTCAGGCATATGGTCGGGATTAACCTTATACATCTTTAAAAGGCCCTTGTTCCATCCTTCCCTGCCCTTTCGCGTATCATAAAGGAAAGTCGCGAACGCAGTATCCGCGGTTCTTACGATTTTGCCCGTACATCGAGATACCAGGTATTCGCTGATATCAAGCCATTTATATATTTTTTTAAAAACCTCCGGCTCATTGTTTTCGACCCACTTATACTTCCAGACAGGATCCTTGGCGCTGGTTGAGCCCGCGTAATTCACGCGCAGGTTCCGCAAAAGCTTATAAAGGCTGCAACCTGAAACCTTGATTACGCCCCTGCCCATACATTCCTTGTATTCTTTATAGCCCTTTTGGTCCAGATAGTTCATCGGGCGTCTGAGAGCGTTTCCGTTCTCGTCAACAAAAACCGCTCCCTGCATCTGTGAACAGAACGCCATTCCATCTATTTCGTTGGGTTTAACACACGATTTCTTTAACAAATCGCGCGTAGTTGAACAAATCGCGTTCCACCATTCTTCCGCGTCCTGTTCCGCGCCTCCGTTATCGGAGATGTAAAGCCCGTACTCGGCGGAGTCTCCCGCTATAAGATGGATTTGTGAATCAATTTGAAACAGACAGGTTTTTAAGCTGCTTGTTCCGAAATCATAAATGATTATATACATCAGCCTTCCTCTTATTCGTTCAGGTGAACGTTCCATCCCGTATCGACTTTATCACGAATCTTACTCAGAGTTTTTTCGTCCAGATCAGGCCAGTCGACCACGGTGCGGGCTTTGTTTTTTACAAGATGCGCTTTTTCAGCGCACAAAGCGATCGGCGTATCGGCAAGAGAATCGGAATAGAAGTTGTCGATCATCGGGAAGCCGTGGTCGATCATATACTGCGCCTTTTCCTGCGCGTACATCAGATTATGCAGAAACACACCGTATTTGCGGTTGAATTCAGTCGCAATAAAGTTCACGCCGAGTCTCTTCGCGATAGGTCCGATTATGCAATCGGGCGACGCGCTGATAATCAGATCGTCAGGTTTCTTCTGAGCAAGATACCAAGGAGCTATCTTCTTCTCGTTTTTATCCCAATAACGCTCGATCTGTTCATCAAAATCATCTATCAGAGTCAGATAGCAGAAAAACTCACGCTGCATCAGATACTCGGGTATTTTACCCATTTTACGCAAAATCAAGTTTTTGACAACCTTCGGAGCAAAAGTGAAACACAGCTTAGGATGATGTTTCATACACCAGATAAAAAAACCTATTGAACAATCAGTGGGAAAGATAGTTCCGTCAAAATCATATACGTTCATTTTATTTCCTCTCACAATTCTTTTTATGCGCGGTAAAAGCGAATCATATTTCGATTATAACCTGTAGTCACGAGATATGCTTTTTCACTGTGCGCTTCCATTAAACCGCTAAGTGTAAATCCGCTCAAGCCCTTTATCTGATTATCAGGGTCAGTCAGATCAAATAGTTTTCCCGAATCACGTTCTATAATAAGAACATTATCGGCTTCACAGAAAAGAGAAAGCTCTATTAATAACGGCTTCTTCGCCTGCTTGTTGTTTTCGAGAATCGAAAGACCTATCTCCTCCGTAAACAGCGCCGCGCGGTTGACAATCTCTTTCGGATAATGATGTGAAGCCAAGCTGCTTTCGACTTGTCTCGAGAGTATGGTTGCGGATTCGGGGGTCAAGGTATCTTCCATAACGATTATTTCGGAATCCATATCGTTCAGCAAAAACGGGAAATTATTTTTGCCGTATCGCAGATATACAAAGAGCATCGCGCAGATAAGCGTCAATATCGAAGCTATAACAAAACCTGCCCACATACCGTTTATTCCCAAAAGCAGAGAACCTGCTATAGGCAACAGAATGTATAATAAACCGTTCTGGAAGCACGCGATACAGGTTGCCATAGCTATACGGTCAATCAGCATATAGTAAGAAGTCGTCAGCGACACAGTACTGCAGAATATAAACCCGAGCGAAACGATCCGGATGGCAGGTATCGCTGAAGACAGCGCGGCTTCGTCGGTAACTCCGAATAAACCGCAGAACTGCTTTGCGAAAATCCAAATAAGAACAGTTGCAACCGCACCTTCAATTACAGCGGCTTTTATACCAGATTTCATAACTCTTTTGATCAGCTTATGATTCTTTTCTCCGAAGTAAGTGCCAATAAGTGGCTGCATCGCCATTCCGACGCCGTCCATAACAACGCCGAATTCTATAAGACTGACGACCACAGCCAGCGTGACCAAACCGAGATTGCCGTAGTTACGCGAAACAAAGCCTATCATCACAAAGTCCATCAGTCCCCAGCATATATATACGGAAGAATCCACGATGCTGTACCTCGACGTCAGCAAAAAGTCCTTAAAAGACAGGTGCCATACAAAATGCAGTGTGTTTTTCTTTCTAAAAAAGTGTCCTAAGCAGGTGAGGATACCGAGGCTGTTTCCTATAACAGAACCGAGGATGATACCCGTCATTCCAAGGTATTTGGTAAGTATAACAGAGCAGATAATATTACCGCCGATCTGAAAACCGTAACAGATATTATTGCACAGTTCGTCGCCGTCGCTATATACCATCTGTTCTAGATAGAAAATAACAATGGTTAAGAACGCGTTAATCGGAACGAAACGGTAGTATTGGAGCGCCTTGTCCAGAATATCTCCCGTAATTCCGCTCATACCGAAATACACGTTTTGAAACAAGAAAATCGAAAACGCGGACAGCAGTCCGATACCGATGCTGATAATGAGCCCCTGTCCGTAAATTTCATCAGCCCGGCGCTTCTTCATTGCGCCAACCTCGCGCGTAAAAACAATCCCGACACCTGTCGAGACTAAATCTCCGAAAAAGGTGACAATAGCGGTAACAGGTGTTATTGCGTTAATTCCCGCGACGCCCGATTCACCTATAAAAAAACCTGCTATTATGCTGTCGCTGAGCAACATCAGATACATAACCGCCTTGGTAAACGTGCCGGAAATAAGCATGGAAGTAAACTTCTTTTCGCAAAAACCTTTCATATTAAGCCTCTCTTTTTAGGATAATAGGAGTTACCCTATACAATGCCTTTGTATTTTAATCCAACCATCGTCAGATCGTCAAACTGAGGCGCTTCTTTGACAAAAGCGTCGACAGCCGCGCGAACTCCCGCCAGTATGTCCTCCTGCGAAGCGCCCTCGGGGATAGCGTTAAGGGCGTCGACGGTACGCTCTGTACCGAAGAGCTGATTATTCGCGTCGGTAGCCTCGGCAACGCCGTCGGTATAGACGAATATACTATCGCCCTTTTTGAGCTGTATCTCGGTGTTACTATACTTGGACATTTTAAACGCGCCGACCGCCAGACCGTGTTTATCTTTCAGCAGCTCATATTTTCCGTTAACGTTGATAATCGGGTATTCATGACCTGCGCTCGATGTAGTCAGCTTACCTGTACTGATCTCAAGGATCCCCAGCCATACGGTCACAAACATATGGGCGTCGTTGTTTTTACAAACCTGTTTATTAACTCTTTCGAGTATCTCAGCGGGAGAACCGCCCATAATGGCATGGTCGTTGATAAGGATCTTCGAGGACATCATAAACAGCGCCGCGGGAACGCCCTTTCCCGATACGTCGGCTATTACAATCGCAATGTGATCGTCGTCGATCATGAAAAAGTCATAAAAATCTCCGCCGACCTCCTTCGCGGGATCCATGGAAGCATAGATTTCAAACTCCGCTCTCTCGGGAAACGCCGGGAAGATTGAAGGGAGCATACCTGCCTGGATCTCGGTCGCCATATTCAGCTCGGTCTCCGTTGAAGCAAGCTTTCTGCTCTTGGCATTGAATATCACACAGTACATAATAATCAGCGACATCAGAACGATACCGTACTGGCTGGCTTCGCCGAAGCTTCCGCCAATCAGAATAAATTCGATAAGCGGTAAAACTATAAATGTCATTGCAGCCGTTTTTTGGCTGATTGGATTGTGAGACATAAATATCATGACAGCCGTAAGAACAGATGTCACGGCAAGGAAAACTTCCTCAATTAAATCAATTGCCGTCCCCTGATACATTCCCTCGGCTGTTACCGTAAAGGTGATTGGTGTAATAATATTTGCGAGCAAAACGAGTGCTTGAACTACCAGCAGTATGGGGATAAGCTTTTCAGCGATACGGGCGAGCTTACCCTCAAAGCCGAGCGTTTCTCTTACATACAGGTAGAACAGGAAAATCATCGCAAGATCTATCAGCTTACTCAAAAGGCAGAAAACGAAACAGAGTGCGCGACTTTCCGGCACGAGCATCACATAACTGATCACTTCGTTTACGACAAAACAAGCGCTTACCAAAAGAATCAGTATTCTGAAGGCTCTTATCCCTTCACCTTTCTGCGCTATACATCCATAATACAGCGCAACGCATATAAGCGCCCCAAATGAATCTATGCCGGAATTATACAGATACGGCATAAGCCTTGCTTCGGTAAAAAACGGAGCGCTGAACGCTATAATAAATAAGGCGGACGCTATGGAAAAAAACAATCCGTAAAATCGGATACCTTTCAATTTTTTAATCATTAGTTTTCTCCTTTATATTGTTATCTCACCGTCATCATCAAACGATATAAGGCTGTATAGCTGTTATTCGATATTGAACAGACGGGCGAAGCCTGTTAGCTCAAAAACCTCGTGCACAGGCGCGGTGAGATTGCGAACGACCATCTCGCCTTTGCCTTCCATAGCCTGCAAAGCGCCGAGCAGAACACGAAGTCCTGCGCTGGAGATGTATTCGAGCTTAGCAAAATCCAGAGTCAACTTCTTTGAATCGCCAATGACTTCGTTGATCTTGCTATCAAGCTCGGGAGAAGTGATGGTGTCAAGTCTTCCTTCCAGCAGGAAGGTATACTCTGCTCCGTCTTTTGTCATCGAGATTTTCAGATAGCTGTTGTCGCCGGAACTCGAGGCAGTGTCCTTATTCTTCTTGTTAAATATTCCCATGTTTATATCCTCCTGTTGTAATTATATTAGCTAAAAAAATTTGCACCTATATTTTAGCATATTTTTACGCAAATGTTGTTAGTATTATTTAACAAATATAAAGTCTGCTATTTGTGCACTTATTGCATCACACCTCTTTCGATAAAGATAAAAAGCTATTATTTGACTTTTTATACAGCCTATACTGCCAACAACAAAATGCAGAGGAATTGGACTTGCGATGTTTCACCGACGGGGCGCGAGCATCAGGTGCTAGTGATCGCAAGATCGTATGGGTTCAAGTCCCTTCACCTGCACCAAAGCGAAAATCCTGACACGAAAGTGTCGGGATTTTTGCTTTGTATTATTCATTTTTAAGTTTTCAGTCTTAAGGCAATACCGCATATATCAAGAAAAATAATGACTCCAAAATAAAACACCCGACAAATAAGCCGAGTGTGATAGAGATATCCTGTTTTTAGTTCACAAGGCAAACCAAATCAGACCGACAGAGATTTTCTGTCAGCCAGATTTCCATATTTCCTGCAAATATCCTCTCCACCACGATCTGCGTCATTTCCTGCGCCGACTCGGCATAACCGCCTTTTGCCCATTTCATAAAGATGCCGAAAAGCCCGTAGGCAAGGTAGTAGCTTTCGTAGGTGTCTGAGGTCTGCTCGGTGTCGCTGTCGGTCATGATGACCTCATAAGCTGACAGGATCGCTCCGTGATGCCCCTGTCCGATGATGAGATCGTTCTTTTTCCGCAGAGAGTAGCAAAAATCAAAGTACCGTCTGACACGGTATGTATCGTTTAGCTGATGCTCTTTTAGCCTGTGTTCACGCTCATATTCTCGCCACTTCATGATAATGTAGGCGGTGATGATCTCGTCCTTTGATTTGAAATTGCGAAAATAGGTCGCTCTGCCGATGCCGCCTTCTTCGCACAGCTCGTCTACGGTGATCTTTTCGATGTTCTTCTTTTTCATCAGCTTGAACAGCGCTTCGCCGTAGGCTGAGGTAACATATTCCGACATTTTCCGTTATTCCTTTCTGACTGATGATACTATTTCGCAAAATAGTATCATTTTCCCGATTTTATTGACTTTGCAGCTGTTTAATGATATTATAGTATCATAGAAAAGTGATTTTGTCAAGCACTTGATAAGAAAGGATGGTCGTTATGGGAAAAGGTATAACAAAGAAGCATAAAGCACTCAAAGTCATATTGATCGTTCTGGCTGTTATGGTCGTACTGTGCATTGGCGGATTCTTCATCGCAGCCACGCACACACAGATTGTTGTGGGCTTCCTTCAGAAAATAGCTGACAACGGCAAACCGCTCAACTCCTTTGAACCTTTGAACGAACCGCAGAACGGTTTGAAAGAAAACGGACAGTATCTTATCAGCGAGATCGAATACGCAAAGGACTACCCGAACAGCTTTCTTGACATTATATATCCCGATGAAAACAGAGAAGCCGACAGACCTACTCTGTTCTATTTCCACGGCGGAGGTTTCTTTGCAGGCAGCAAGAATATGGGCGATCCGCTTGCAGCAAATGAAGCGACTGCTCTGATAGATGATCTTTGCGCTGCGGGATACAATATCGTCAATGTGGACTACGCTCTTGTACCCGACGAGCATTTTCCCGTTCCGCTGATTCAGGCAAATCAGGCATTTTCCTACATTATGGAGCATAGCGAGGAATATCATCTGAACATGGATCGGGTCATTCTAATGGGTTCTTCGGCAGGAGCGATCATGTCATGCCAGATGGGAACTGTTATCACAGCACCCGAATACGCTGAATTGCTCGGTATATCTCCTGCACTCGCTCCCGAACAGGTATGTGCGATCGTGGCTGATGATGCTCCGCTTGACTATGAGAGCTTTACGCTTGCCTGTAAATTCCTTGTTGGAAACTATGTGAAAGGCTCAATCTATCTGAACAAAGACGAGTTGAACCGTTATGACTGCATTCCCCACATGACAAGCGATTATCCGCCTTCTATCATGCTCGGCAGTGAATACCGTTACGATATGAACGAAATGCACGATAAGCTCGATGCGCTTGGTGTCCGGAATGAGCTTGTAGATCCTTATGCGGAAAAGGGCGAGGAAAAGCCACATTGCTTTGTAGCAAATGAAAGAACCGATGAAACGGCAAAGGACGCATTCGACAGAATGCTTACGTTTCTTGAAGCGAATACATAAGAGGAGGCGTTATTATGGAGAACACAAAACCGAAAAGCAGACTGAAAAAGGTGCTTATCATCATCGGCATTATCATTTTCGTGATAGCAATAGGCATTTTTATTCTTCTGAAGCTGACATTTCTCAAAACATTCCCGAATCTCAAAGGTGAGCCTGAGATCGGCAAGTGGTATGAGGTTGAAGTGGACGGCGCAAAGTCCTCGGACGGCAGCGAATGGCACGGCATCTTCCGAAAGGGTACGGAAAACAAAGTCGTTGTGTATTTCTTTGGCGGCGGTGTGAGCATCACCCCTGAGACTTCTGAGGGCGGTAATAAGTTCTATGCGACAAATATGACGGCACAGGATTTTGTTGCACAGGGCGGTATCGGCAGCACAGCCGAGGATAATCCGTTCAAGGACTGGAGCTTTATCGTGATCCCCTATGCGACCGGCGATTTTCACGCAGGCACGGGAACTTATGAGGGCAAAAAGACTGTGTATCACACAGGATACAGCAATTATTCCGCTTATGTGGAACAGGTCAAGCAGTATATCGGAGAGCCTGACACGCTGCTTGTAACAGGCTTTTCGGCAGGCGGATTTGCGACTTCCTTGCTGGCTGACGATGTGATCGACCGTTTTCCCAGTGCTGAAAATGTGACTGTCTGTGTTGACAGCTCGCTCCTGCTTTATGACGGCTGGCACGAAGCGGCTGTGAATTTGTGGAAAGCTCCGACTGAAATATCAGACAGGCTGACCACAAACAACCTTGTTCTTGACAGTCTGACCGCACTCCACGAAAAGCGTGGTGACAGCGTGAAAATACTCTTTGACTGCTCCTACCGTGATGATACGCTGATGCAGTATCAGTCCTATATCGACAGCGGAAAAATGGATAAGACCAAAGAGCTTGGCGATAACTTCCAGCGTGATCTGAAAGAAATGGTAAACGGCTTGCAGACAAATATCCCCGATGTAGGTATTTATATCTGGAGCTGCGGAGAAGATGCAGAAACCCATAATACCCAGCATACGATCATATCTGCGAATGTGTTTGACAAGCTCGGAAATGACAGGAGTGTCGGTGAATGGATATTTGATGCTGTGAACGGTGATGTCAAGACCTATGGACTGGAGCTGCTTGATAAATCGTTTTGAGGAGAAGTCAAACATGAAAACTGAAACGAAGCGTGGGCATAAAGTATTGCTGCTTTGACGAGTTTTCGACGAATTCGTACATGAATCAAATCCTCAAAACTACAATGGGACTTCTCCTACGTTCCAATATCAGCCTTTCGCGCAAAAAAGAACTTAGGCGTCTACTAGTCTATTTCGCCGATGTCGATACTCTAGACATCAATTCGATCGATTGGCATCAAAGATATAATCGTAATAACCAAACCTATCGAATGCTGATATCTATCTGCTATCTTGTCATAAAGGGCTTATTGCAAACTCAAGCGGATGGCTCCACGAAACTTATGGATTTCTTGGACGATCAACATATGCATCGTCTGTACGAAAAATTCATACTCGAGTACTACCGTAAAGAATTCCCAGACATAAAAACCAGCTCACCTCAGATTCCTTGGCAAATCGACGACGGCTACTTTGATATGTTGCCAGTTATGCAAAGCGACGTTGTTCTTGAGTATAGAGATAAGATTTTGATTATTGACGCTAAGTATTATTCTCATAATCTTCAGATTCAATATGATTCTCGATCTATACATTCGGGAAACCTGTATCAAATATTTACATATACGAAGAATAAATCATTAGAAGCTGGATCAGACAAGGAAGTCTCTGGATTGCTACTATATGCCAAAACTGATGATTTCATTCAGCCCGATCAGGAGTATTCAATGAGTGGTAATACTATTGGCGTAAAAAGCTTGGACTTAGACTGTGACTTTAATGGTATAAAGCAGCAATTAAATAATTTAGTAACCCAATACTTTTAACAAAAAATCGGACAGCAGAAACTGTCCGATTTTTTATGGATGAGCTATGGTGAGATGGTGTGAGAAGTGGGTGAGCCTTGGTGCGGTAGGAATTAGTCTCAAGATCGCGTCAATACCTAATTGCTTGGATTATTGATCAATAATAAATTCCTTCGGTGAGGGAAAGTCATAAAAAGAAAAACACCCCTATAAATAGGGATGTTTTTCACTAACGTCAAATGATAAATATCTCCATTGTGACGTCTAAATATGGTGCGGATAACAGGACTTGAACCTGCATGAAATTGCTTTCATACGGACCTGAACCGTACGCGTCTGCCAATTCCGCCATATCCGCAAATTTATCTCAACAGGGTAAATACCCTGCCAAAATTTATAATATATTAACTTTTTATTTTACACAGACGTGGCGTGACCTGAAGCTATCGCGTCTGCCTATTCCGCCACACCTGCATATCTTTTTGACTGCTTGTCTATTATAACAGTTCACTATTGGTTTGTCAAGCATTTTTTATTTTTTATTATATTTTTTATATAAGAATACTTTCCGGCATTTATCTGGACATACACGCTGTGTTCCGAAAGGAACACAGCGGAACAAACAATACCCGGCTGTTTAGTCGGGCGTATACTTGACAAAATCAAAAAAAACAGCTATAATCATTTTAATGCATATAGCTGTGATATTATATGCATATTACTAATGAAAGAAGGCTTTTTTACAATGGCAAGAAAGACAACTAAGGCTACAGAAGAAAAAGTAACCGCAGAGGTAAAAGAAGAAGTTAAAACTGTAAAAGAAACTGCTCCGGCAAAGGAAACTGCTGCAGCAAAAAAGGCTCCTGCTAAGAAGGCTGCTGCTAAGGCTGACGAACCCATAATCAAATGCACAATCGAGTTTGCAGGCAAAAATACTGCTGTCCGTTCAATCGTTGACAATATATTTGAGATCGAGGGCGGCAAGGACGCAGTAAAAACTCTTGAGATCTACATTCAGCCCGAAAACAACGTAGCTTACTATGTTGCTAACGGCAAAGAGGAAGGCAAGTCAGTTGAATTCTGATAATACCTGAATCAGTTACGGCGGATATGTTTTCAAAGCATATCCGTCTGTTTTTTTCCTATTTTTTCTTTCATTATTATTTATCGCTCCGGCAAATACTATACCAGGGTGATAATTTTGTCAGATAATATAAAAATCAATCTCCGTCTTTTTTCGATCGGCGGATTAGGATACGGTGCGATCGAAATGATCTGGAGAAAATATACTCATTGGAGCATGATCCTGACCGGAGGAGCCTGCTTTACCTGCCTGTATAAATTATTCGGTAATTTGCAGGGGGCTTCTTTCAGAAAAAAATGTCTGCTCGGAAGTACTTTCGTAACAGTTATCGAGTATTTTGTCGGCTGGGCTGTAAATATTAAAGGGAAAATGAAAGTATGGGACTATTCTTCCCTGCCGTTTAATTTCAAAGGACAGATATGCCTGTATTACAGTATCTTATGGACATTCCTTATGCTACCGGTTTCCTGTCTTTGCGAACATCTGAGAAAAAAATGGACGCAGTGATATCCTTTTCCGATCATTGTCTTTCCCCTTTTTTCATCGGATAATACACCGGAAATCTGTTTGTTGATCATTACAGAAGTCCCCGACAAATATCCTTCGCTATTATACAGACCTATGCCGCAGGTCAGTGTAAAATGATTCCATAACAGCAAAACTGAAATATCAATATCCTTGCAGCGCGACTAACACTGATCCAGACCGGCGGCACAGAAAAACATTGATAAAAACCAAATTATATGATATACTAAATTATAATCTGTTTTTCAGGAGGATATTATGGATTGGGAATTCCGTGTGCTTAATTACATAAAACTTCATTTTAAAAACAGTTTTATGGATTTTATTATGCCTGTTTTTTCTATGCCCGGTACGATCGTCGCTTTATGGGGACTGATAACTCTTATTTCACTAATAATCAAAAAGCATCGTCCGTTCGGGATCACTATGCTTCTGAATCTGATAATATCCGCTGTCAACTGCAGCCTTATTATCAAACCGATAGTCAGACGACTCAGACCATATGTCATGAATGATACTATAAACCTTATCGTTCGTCCTGAAATCGACTATTCATTTCCTTCGGGACATACGTTTTTTGCATTCAGCGCAGCAACGATATGTTTCATCTATAATAAAGCTTTCGGCACTGCAATGTATATAGTTGCTTTTTCTATAGCATTTTCAAGACTTTATCTTTACGTTCATTATCCGACTGATGTTTTGTTCGGTATCATATTCGGTATTCTTACCGCAATTGAGGTTTATTATCTTGAAAAGTATTTTCTCTGTGACAGAGTTCCTCTCAAAGACAGAAAAACTGTTTATTTCCTCAGAAAAACAAAAGCGGCTGAATAATAAAATATTACAGTTAAGATTATTTTCAGAATATACTGATAAGAATATTCGCAGCAATACAGCATATGATCCCGCATATGGTCGGTATCAGAAAAGCAATGGCAGTCAGTTTCAGACTGCCTGTTTCTTTTTTTATTGTAAGACAGGCTGTCGAACAGGGAAAATGCATCAGTGTGAATATTATCATACACACTGCGGTCCTGACCGTCCAGCCGTTTGCAGTGAGGATATCATGAAGCTGAACGAGGCTGCCGGTTTCGGTCATTGTTCCGCTGCCGAGATATATCATCAGAATTATCGGCAGGACTATTTCATTTGCCGGCAGACCGAGTATAAAGCCTGTAATAATCGCACCGTCAAGTCCCATTATTTTTCCGGCAGGGTCAAGAAACTGTGTTATAAATGACAATAATGTCTTATCACCGATATTTACATTTGCAAGGATCCATATAAGCGCTCCTGCAGGCGCAGCAACTGTTACAGCCCTTGCTGCTGATGACAGAGTTTTTTCTTTCAGCGAATCCACGATCGTTTTCAATATCCGGGGCTTACGATAATGCGGAAGCTCCATAAATCCTGTATCTTCCTTTTCACCGGGGAGCAAATACGAAAGAATAAAAGATACAAGCATTGACATAATTATTCCTGTAATAATTATTATCATCAGTAATCCTGTGCTTATTGCTGTGCTGAGAAACTGCGGAAATGCGCCTGTAAAAAATATTCCTGTCATTGCGATAAGCGTAGGAAAACGTCCGTTGCACGGCGCAAAATTATTCGTAAGGATCGCTATGTTCCTCTGCTTTTTATTCGCAATTATTCTGCATCCGCTTACACCGCAGGCATTGCACCCGAATCCCATGAGCATTGTGATCCCCTGTCTGCCGCAGCCGCCGCAGCGGCGATATATCCCGTCAAGATTGAATGCAGCTCTCGGAAGATATCCGACCTCCTCAAGAAGCGCAAATAACGGAAAGAATATCGCCATCGGCGGAAGCATTACCGAGATCACATTCGCAATAGTTTTATATACTCCGTCGATAAACAGTCCTCTTAGCACAGGCGATATCCCGCAATAAGCCGCAACATTTATCAGGGCTTTTTCTCCGTATGCAAATATATCACCGAGCAGTCCGGACGGATAATTTGCTCCGATTATCGTAATATAAAATATCAGAGCAATAAGCAAAAGCATACAGGGTATGCCTGTTTTTGACGATGTGAATATCCTGTCCGCTGCCTTTTCTTTTTTTCTGTACGGGCTGTCGATCTGTCTGACGCAGCTTTCATATATTGTATTGCTCCTGTTATTATATAAAAAAGCTTTATATTCCTTATCATTATAAGCTGATGCTTTGATATTATCCGAACTACCGAAAGTTTCTCTATGTAATTCCGCGATCTTATCCGGATCGTTCTGTGCAGTACAGTCTTTTTTATTTTTTCCGGATACAGTTTCACTGATCGTTTTTTTCAGACGCGCAAGTCCTTTACCGCTTCTTGCCGTTGTCGGCACGACCGGCGCGCCTATCATTGCGGACATTTTTTCCGTATCTATCATCAGTCCCCTTTTCTTCGCTTCGTCCCAAAGATTAAGACAAATCACTGTATTCCCTGTCTTTTCTGTCAGCTGCAGGATCAGCACCAGGCTTTTTCTCAGCGCAGACGCATCAGCTACGATACACAGGCAATCGTATCGGTTTTTTTCTATCTCTTCACAGGCGGATCTTTCATCGGGTGAATCAGGATCAGTACCGTATATCCCCGGCAGATCGGTGATCGAATATTTTTTTTCATTATAGCAATAGTAACCCGTTGCCGTATCAACGGTTTTTCCTGCCCAGTTGCCTGTATGCTGTTTTGATCCGGTCAATGCATTGAATATCGTGCTTTTGCCTGCATTCGGATTCCCTGCAAGAACAACACGGTATGTCGGATCCTTTACAGTGCTTTTCAAGCTATCACCTCGGAATGATTTTTAATCAATGATCTTTTTCGGTGATCATAACAATTACCTTTTCCGCAGAACTGTTGCGAACGGAAAACAACGAATCCCTTATATAATATGCTGACGGATCTCCGCACGGACTGACAAGCTCTCTTGTGATCCTGTTTCCGGGAATTATCCCTATGCTTATCAGATCCCTGCGCAAGGATAATTCTTCAGGAAGCTTATATATTATGCCGCTCGTTCCGGGAGAAAGCTCGCATAAGCGGCAGATTTCTTTATCCATAATTATTTCTCCGTTTCAGTTACCTGTACCGAAATTACTATGCACAGCAAAATAATAACGCTTTTTCGCTGTACATTTCATATTATGTATTTGTTTTTTCATTTGTTACAAATTCCTGAAGCTGAAAAATGCCACCATAGCCAACAGACAGCGGCGGCGCGCCGCAGAAACATCAGATTAGCTTGACGGTAAAAAAGCTTTGTTGTATAATTGTTCAGAAGTATTATTTCATTTACAGGAGGCTGCTATGGTCAAGAATCTGATCCATGATCCGCTGATACTCAGCAAACCGTCGGAAAATGCAACTAAAGATGATATGCAGGCTGCTTATGACCTGCTTGATACCCTTGCTGCAAATATCCGTACTTGTGTCGGAATGGCTGCAAATATGATCGGTATACATAAAAGGATCATTGTTTTTACAGACGGCGCAAAAAGAAGATTAATGTTCAATCCTGAAATAATCTCAAAGGCCGCTCCGTATGAAACGGAAGAAGGCTGTCTTTCTCTTCTCGGAGAACCGAGAAAAACAACCAGATATAAAGTAATAAAAGTAAGATATCATGATGAAAAATTCGCCGTCAGAACAGAACAGTTCCGTGATCTCACTGCTCAGATAATACAGCATGAGATCGATCACTGCAGCGGTATACTGATCTGACTCAGGGGCAGATCATATTTTTTGAAATCACCAGAATCGCAGGATCAGAGCGCCTCTGTTCCGACGCCCTGAAACCGCGGCTGATAAAATCTTACGGCGATATCTTTGTGCGGTATTGCCTTAATTTTTTCTTGATTTGTATGCATAAGTATTTTATAATAATATCATAGTATTCTTACGGGTTCTATGAAAAACGGACCACGAGGCAGTCTGAGCCTGTAGTTTTCTGCGCTGAGCTATATTCCTGTATGCAGGAAAATTACGGCAAAACTCCCGTGGAAAAGCTTTTCAGTGATTCCCATATTATTAATTTATTTATACGGAGGACATTATGAGCAGTAACATCAGACCCGAAACTATGGAAAGAATAACAACACCTGAGCTTGCGCAGGCTTTTATCGAAAAACAGATCTCAGAGCTTAAAGCTCAAATCGGTGACAGAAAGGTTCTCCTTGCTCTTTCAGGCGGAGTTGACAGCTCTGTCGTAGCAGCTTTACTGATAAAGGCTATTGGTCAGCAGCTGGTATGTGTTCATGTCAACCACGGACTTCTCCGCAAGGGCGAGCCGGAACAGGTCGTTGAGGTTTTCCGCAATCAAATGAAGGCAAACCTTGTTTATGTTGATGCAGTTGACCGTTTTCTTGATAAGCTTGCAGGAGTTGCAGACCCCGAAAAAAAGAGAAAGATCATCGGCGCAGAATTTATCAGGGTATTTGAAGAAGAAGCAAGAAAACAGGAAGGAATAGATTTCCTTGCGCAGGGTACGATCTATCCCGATATCCTCGAAAGCGACGGAGTAAAGGCTCACCATAACGTAGGCGGTCTTCCCGAAGATCTTCAGTTTGAGCTTGTTGAGCCGCTAAAGCTGCTTTATAAGGACGAGGTCAGGGTCGTCGGCAAGGCGCTCGGACTTCCTGACAATATGGTATACCGTCAGCCGTTCCCCGGTCCCGGACTCGGAGTACGCTGTCTTGGTGCGATAACCCGTGACAGACTTGAAGCTGTAAGAGAATCTGATGCGATCCTTCGTGAGGAATTTGCAAAGAACGGACTTGAGGGTAAGGTATGGCAGTACTTTACCGCTGTTCCGGATTTCCGCTCCGTAGGCGTGAAAGACGGAAAAAGAACATTTGCTTATCCAGTAATTATCCGCGCTGTCAATACAAAGGACGCTATGACTGCAACTGTTGAGGATATCCCCTTTGCTCTTCTCCAGCATATAACCTCAAGGATCACATCTGAGGTCGAAGGAGTAAACCGTGTTCTTTACGATCTCACTCCCAAGCCCAGCGGAACGATCGAATGGGAGTAAGTAAGTACAATTATTAATATTAAAATAAGGCTGTCAGATTGGTCAAATTAACAATTTGGCAGCTTTTTTATCTCACAGCAAAAATAACTATTGCCTTTCATTATGATGTATGTTATAATAATATTGATATATGTTTAATAAATAATTATGTGAAATTAATTTAAGGATACAATTTACTTCTGCTTTGATAACGACAGCGTTGTCATTTTTTGAAAGGAGAATTTTTTTATGAAAACAGAAATCATTAAATTGGATATTTCGGATTACTCAAAATGCAGCAACATCTGGGATATGCAGCGTCAGAGCGATCTTGCATATAAATTTCAGAGTGAGCTAATTTCCGGTAACCGTATTACATATATTTTTACTATCGACGGAGAGTTTATCGGTGAGATCTCTCTTATCAAAGAGATGAATGACGCTGACTATACAATTCCCGGCAAGAGAGTTTTTGTATCGCGCCTTATCGTAAAATATGAATACAGACGTCAGGGCATCGGCAGAAAGCTTATCGAATTCATAACCGAAAAAGCAAAGGAAATGGGCTACAGTGAAATGACCGTAGGCGTGGATCTTGTAAACTATCCTGCGCTCAGACTTTATATTCTTTCCGGCTTTGATAAGATCAGTTATATCGGAGAGGATTCACAGGGTAAGTATCTTAAACTCCTGAAAAAGATCTGATACGGTATTATTCCGATAATTGCTTCTGCACAAAAGACTGTATCCGACGGATACTGAGAATTGATCGGATCGTCTTTGCACTGACGCGGACTTTGCAGATATCTTTCCTATGTATCGCATTTTTTAATAAATAAATCAAGACCCTGCATTGCGGTTCGTTCCGTTTTGCAGGGTCTTTTTTTCGTTTATTCTGTTTTACAGCAGACCCATGACCTCGACGCTTCTTGCAACAAAGCCTTCAAGCTCCGCTGCGGAAAGCCTTCTCTGGCTGAGCGCCGCAAGATCATAGATATGACGGCATATAAGACGCTGCTTGTCCTCGTCAAATTCTTCAAGCTTTGCTACGGTCGGATTCGACGTATTTATTATCAGCGTTTCCTGAGCCTTTTCATTGCTGTTACCGAACATATTGCCGTATATACGGTTCATATCATTGATACGGCGCTGATATTCGTTTATCGTGATAACAGCAGGCATATCAGCGTTTTTGAGTGCCTGAGTCTTTATCTCCAGCTTTTCCATTCCGAGAGCATCTTTGAAAAGAGTTATCAGCTTTTCGCTGTCCGGAGCTTCTGTCTTTCCGGCGTCATCCGATTTAAGCACCTCATCTATTTCGGAATCTATGCGCACGAATTTGAGATCCTGCTCCTTATATTCAAGATATGTTACGAAATGGGTATCAATATTATGCTCAAGAATTACGGCGTCAAGCCCGTTATCCTTGAACAGCTTGATATACTGAGCCTGTACATCGGTGCTTGAAACATAATATACCTTATCCCCTATCTTCGGCAGCTCGCCAAAGGTCTTGAATTCGCCGCCTATGGTTTTATAGAGGATAATATCCTTCATTCTTTCATAGAATTTATCGTCCTTTATGCAGCCGAATTTTATAAAGGGAGAAATATCGTCCCAGTAGCTTTCATATTCCTTTCTTTCGTTCTTGAATACGGAAACAAGCTTATCTGCAACCTTTTTCGTGATATGTCTTGATATCTTTGCGACCTCGGCGTCATTTTGCAGGAAGGAACGGCTTACATTGAGCGGAAGGTCGGGACAGTCGATTACGCCCTTGAGCAGCATCAGAAATTCCGGAACGACTTCCTTTATGTTGTCGGCAATATATACCTGATTTGAGAAAAGCTTGATCTCGCCGGGCATTACCTGCAGCTTATCTGTCTGTTTCGGGAAATAGAGTATTCCCTTGAGGTTGAATGGATAATCAACATTAAGGTGTATCCAGAAAAGCGGAAGATTTATATCCGGGAAAACCTCACGGTAGAAATCCTCATACTCCTCGGTAGTGCAGTCCTTGGGGGCTTTGAGCCAGAGAGGCTCTGTGATATTGACAGGTTTCTCCTCGGCTTCCATATCATTGTCCTTATCCTCCTTTTTCTCCTGAATACAGGTGAAGAAGATCTCATAGGGCATGAAATGACAATATTTTTTCAGTGTAGTGCGCAGCTTTAAGCTGTCGCAGAATTCCATTCCGTCCTCGGAAAAATGCATTATGATCTCTGTTCCGCGTTCGGTTTTTTCGCAGTCGGAGATCTCATAGGTCTTGGATCCGTCGCTTGACCAGTGAACTGCCTTTGCATCATTTAAATATGAAAGTGTATTGATCTCGACAGTATCGGAGATCATATACGCCGAATAAAAGCCAAGACCGAAATGTCCGATTATACCATCTCCGGCATCGGTCTTATCGCTGTATTTTTCGATAAATTCCTGCGCTCCGGAAAAGGCTACCTGAGTTATGTATTTCTCGACCTCTTCCTCTGTCATGCCGATACCGTTATCTTTTACGGTCAGTGTTTTTGCGTCCTTATCAAGAATGACATCAATCCTGGCTTTGCTGCCGTCGTCCTCTGCTTCGCCTATTGTGCAAAGACTGCGATATTTCTTTATTGCGTCGCAGCCGTTAGCTACGATCTCTCTGAGGAATATATCCTTGTCAGAATAAAGCCATTTTTTGATGATCGGAAACAGGTTTTCCGAATCAATCCTGATCTGTCCTTCACGTTTCATTTAATATTACCTCCAATTGATAGCCGGTGAGCCGGAAGGACCTGTACCTTCCGGATACCTTTATTATATGATCGCCTTGCGGCATAAGGGGATCCCGGAAAACAGCCTGTTTTCCGCAGATCCCATGATCGGCTGTTACTGATCTGATGCTGCCATATTCCGTTCAAGCCATTGCTGATAGGTCATCAGCACTCTTCTCGGCTTTGCTCCCTCATGCGGTCCGACAACACCCATCTGTTCCATTTCATCTATAAGTCTGCCTGCTCTTGCATATCCCAGACGGAAGCGTCTTTGCAGCATTGAGGTCGAAGCCTGTCCTGCCTCGACAACGCATTTTATTGCCTCCTCCATCATCGGGTCAAAATCTCCGCCGAGATCATCTCCGCCGCCGGAGCTGTTTTCGAGTATGGCGTTGCGTTCTATTTCCTCGATGACGCTTTCGTCATATTCGACTACCTTGCTTTTCTTTATAAAATCAACGATGTTTTCGATCTCGACATCATCAACATAGCAGCCCTGTACTCGTATCGGCTTTGTTGTTCCGATAGGTGAAAACAGCATATCGCCTCGTCCGAGCAGCTTTTCAGCGCCTGCTGTATCAAGTATCGTTCTTGAATCCACTACTGATTTAACGGCAAAAGCTATTCGGCTCGGAACATTAGCCTTGATAAGACCGGTGATAACGTCTACGGAGGGACGCTGGGTCGCAATAACAAGATGCATTCCTGCAGCACGGGCCATCTGTGCAAGACGGCAGATGGATTCCTCCACCTCTTTCGACGCTGCCATCATCAGATCGGCAAGCTCGTCGATAACAATAACTATCTGCGGCATTTTTTCAAGCTTGCGTTTTTCCGGCTCGGATTCGGAATTTCCGAGTTCAGCCTGAGCCTGCGCAAGCATTTCGTCCTCCTCAAAGGAACGCTCGCTGTCCTCGATATGCACATCATTTGCATTATCGTCATATTCCTTGTTCTGTCTGTCAACAAAACGGTTATAGCTGTGCATATCACGCACATTGTATTCCGCAAAGGTCTTGTAGCGGTTAAGCATTTCATTTACCGCCCAGTTCAGCGCGCCTGCAGCCTTTCTCGGGTCGGTAACAACAGGAACGAGAAGATGAGGTATTCCGTTATATACGCCAAGCTCAACGACCTTCGGGTCGATCAGAAGAAGCTTTACTTCATCAGGGCTTGCCTTATAGAGAAGACTTACGAGCATTGAATTGATACATACCGATTTACCAGAGCCTGTCGAGCCGGCTATAAGCAGGTGCGGCATACGGCTCAGATCGGCAAGGGTTATCCTGCCTGTGATATCCATTCCGAGAGCAACCGTCAGCCTGCTTTTTGAACGCTGGAATTCGTCCGATTCGACAAGACCGCGCATTTTTACAATGCTTACGTTCTTGTTCGGGACTTCGATTCCGACTGCGTTCTTGCCGGGAATCGGGGCTTCGATACGAACTCCGGTCGCGGCAAGGTTCATCGCTATATCATCGGAAAGATTCGTTATCTTGCTTATCTTGACTCCTGATGCAGGCTGCAGCTCATACCTCGTTACCGAGGGACCGCGGCATATATTTACTATAGTTGTCTGTACTCCGAAGCTTTTCAGTGTTTCGACAAGCATTTTGCCGTTCTGGTTCAGTTCGAGTGAAATATTGCTTTCCTGTTCGGGCGGCTGCGCCTCAAGAAGATTGAACGGCGGTCTGACATAATGCCCTGAAACGATAGGCTCATTCTTGATATTGAATTCGGGAACAGGCTCCTGTTTTCTGGATCTTTTCACTTTTTCCATTGGTTCAGGCGGAGGAAGATTCTCCCTGAGCGCGGTTATATCAATAAGATCATCAGTGCTCATGTCGATATTCTGTCCCGTGATTGTCAGATCATCTAAAAATACAGGCATCTCCTCAGTTTCGGGAATATCCGTAACGGGAGCTTCTTTTTTTATTTCTTCGGGCTTGTTTTTGCGGGGCTTGGATCGCTTACGGTCAGCTGACGATATCTCCTCTGCTCCATCGGGCTGATAGAAGGGCTTATTGCGGAATCTGCGGAGATCGCCGTTTCCGTTCTGCGAAGGATCAGCCGTCTGCTTTTCTATCTGCTGACGGATATATTCCTCCCTCGCCTTTTTTCTTTCAGCCTCTTTCAGCTCGTTTTGTCTTTTGTGTACCTCGTTTCTTATCTGCCGCTTATCGCTGATATGCTCGCCTGCTCTGACGACGGGCTTTTTTACGGCGTCAAAAATATTAATCAGCAATGCGCCGAGCGTTACTGCAAGAACTATCAGGAACAGGATTATCCCGATTATCCCTCCGCCGACCGAACCGGCAAGCTTTGCAAGGGGATATCCGAGTATTGCGCCGATCAGTCCTGTTCCGGTATGCTCGCTCGAATATATAAGGCTGGCGTGCATTTCGCCAAAATATCCGCCGAGAGAAGATGTATCCGTCTGGAAACAATATACCGTCGCAGAAATAAGCAATACAAGCAGACACATCAGTACAGTTTTAAGTGTAAAACGATATGTAGGTCTGTCCTTGACATTCTGATATGCGCAATATATCAGGATCGCAGGAACGGCAAAGCCGAATATCCCGAATATTCCTCTGTATACGCAGTGTACCGTATACCATACGCTTTCTCCTGCCATGAAGTAAATGAAAACAAACAGTACTGCGGCAAGAAACTGTATTATTGCAGTTATGAACCTTCTGCGCTGATATTCCCATTCCTCACGGGCTTTCCTTTTTGCCTTGGAAGAAGAGCTGCCTTTTGCGGCAGGCTTTTTTGTTTTTGATGATGTTTGTTTTTTTGCTGCCATGCAGTCACCTCCGTTATGCAGTAAAATCGGGCAACATCTTCCATGCCGCCCGACAGTTATTTCAGGCAATACCATACAAAGACAGCGCCGCAACGCGGTCCTCAGAAGCTGTTGCCTTTAAAATACAAGAGCCTGATCCGGGTGGAAAAGGTTTGTTCCTGTTGTAAGCTCTATGATACTGATGACAGTAACGATGATTCCCACAACAGCAGTGTAAAGGATAAAGATATACATTCTGTCTGTCTTGAGCAGCCATTTGAACAGCTTTATCGCAAAAAAGCCTACTACTGCCGCTACGATCATTCCTATCATTACGGGAAGATAATCAATTGTAACTGCCTTTCCGTCATCAGGGAAAAGCGCGTCCTTGCCCTCAAGCAGCGCAGCGGCTACTATCGCCGGTGTGCCGAGGATAAAGGAATAATCAAGCGCCGTCTGCTTGTTTATCCCGCGAAGCTGGCTTGCCGCAAGGGTGGAGCCGGAACGTGAAACTCCCGGGAAAAGCGCTGCAAAGCACTGAGTGATACCTACTGTCAGCGCGTCAACAACATTATAGCGTCTTCTGCCTGCGCCTTTTTCTGTCAGTATACCCTTTTCCTTATAGCGGAGAGTTGTTTTCTTATTCGTTCTGTCACCGACGAAAAGAAGAAGGCTGGTCGTCATAAGCGAAAGACCTACAACAATAAAGAATCCGCTTTTTGCAAACAGATCGGCAAGATCCTTTATCTTCATATCAGTTCCCGGAATGGGAATGAAAAGCAGGAACAAGGGAAGCAGACCGATTATTATCATTACTACCATATTGCGCTTGGGATTCATTTCGCTCCACTTGAATTTTCCGGTGAAGATATCCTTTACCATAAGACCAAATTCCTTAAGCAGACCTGCTATAAGCTTGACGTATACTCCCACTACGGCTGCAAGTGTTCCGATATGCAGCATTACGGAGAAAAAGAGATTGTCCTCCTGCATACCGAAAATATGCTGGGTAATAGCTAAATGACCGCTGCTTGAAACGGGAAGAAATTCTGTTAATCCCTGAATTATTCCCTGTATCACAGCACTGAAAATATCCATTGTTATGTACCTCCTGTTTGTTCCAGCAGAATAAAACGCTAAATCGGATATAATGATTTTATTCTGCTGTCTGACGGAATATTCTTTTTCTGTTATTTTGCTTTTGCCTTTTTCTTTTTTTCCTTTGACTTTGCCGTATCTATCATTTTATGAAGACAGGCTACGGCGTCGCGCAGTGTTCCTACGCTGTCGATCAGACCTTCTCCCACAGCCTCTTTACCGTCGAGTATCGTTCCGATATCCATGACCAGCTCGTCTGTATTAAGCGCAAGCTCATTATATCTTTCGGGGCTGATAGAGGAATTATCCGTAACGAATTTGGTTATACGGCTCTGCATACGCTGAAAATACTCAAACGCCTGCGGTACTCCGAGCATAAGACCGTTCATACGCACCGGATGTATTGTCATGGTCGCAGAGCGCGCTATGAACGAACGCTTTGCAGCGACCGCTATCGGCACTCCGATCGAATGACCGCCTCCGAGTACAAGCGAAACCACCGGTTTTGTCATTCCTGCGACAAGTTCGGCTATCGCAAGCCCTGCCTCAACATCTCCGCCTACGGTATTGAGTATTATCAGAAGTCCGTCTATGCTTTCGCTCTGCTCCACGGAAACAAGCTGAGGAATGATATGCTCATACTTCGTCGTCTTATTCTGCGGAGAAAGGATATAGTGCCCCTCGATCTGTCCTATGATAGTCAGACACTGGACTGTGTATTCGCCGCAGGCTGAAATTATCGAACCTGATTCAATTATCATTTCCGCGGCATTGCCGATGCTTTCCGGCAGCGCAGGCGTCGGTACGTCGGGGATCTCTTCACAAAGCGAACGGGATATTCCGGTCTGTCCGTTTTTATTACTGCTCATTTTATCATGCCTCCATGCAATAAGTATTTGCATTTCAGCATTGCAGCATACATTTAAGTATAACATTTTTTTCGTTTCTGTTCAAGATTTATTACGGTTTTTTAACCAAAATCTGATGTGAAGTTTTCTCATATCTATATATTTTTTTTTGAACGGTGTATTGTATCCCGGTCAATAATATGTTATATTAATCTTATAATTGCAAACTTTTAATTTTTTTCAGGAGGCATAATATGGATAATGCATCACGTCGCGACAAGGGTATGCTCTACCGCACAGATGACGAGCTTATGAAACAGCAGGCAAAGGCGCGAAGGCTGACCCAGAAGCTCAATACCATGGACAGATCCGATTTCAAGGGCATTATGGAAACAGTAAAGGAACTTCTTGGCAAAACAGAGGGAGCTTTTATCAATCCGCCGTTTTACTGTGATTACGGTTTCAATATTGAGATCGGAAAGCATTTCTTCTGCAATTACAACTGCACCATTCTTGATGTTGCCAGAGTCAGGATCGGTGATAATTGTCTTTTTGCGCCTAATGTTTCATTGTATACGGCAGGACACCCGATACATCCTGCGATGAGGAATACATATTATGAATACGGCAGGGAAATAAATATCGGGAATAATGTCTGGATAGGCGGAAATACCGTTGTATGTCCGGGCGTCACGATCGGAGATAACTGTGTTATCGGCGCAGGCTCGGTCGTAACAAGGGATATCCCGGCATGGTCGGTCGCAGCAGGCAATCCGTGCCGCGTTCTCCGGGAGATCACAGATGATGATATGAATTATTATTTCGGGAAATTACAGCCCGATGATGAAGCAGCTCAGGATATACGGAGCATTATCGAAAAAGAAAACGATCAGGAAAAATTTCCTTTCAGGAATAAATAAATGCATAAGCAAAGCCGGTGAACAAACTCACCGGCTTATTTTCATATATTGCTTTTTTCAATCATTAAGCGGTGACAAAACCACTTCTCCGGATTTTCGCGTTGCTTTCATATCAATTACGCGCTGATTTTCCGAACCCCTGAACCTTAGCATAAGGTTCCTCAGTTCAAGCACAAACCGTCCGTCCACCAGAATATCGGTCATATCCAGTATCTCATCAGTACATTCGATATATCTGCAGCCGCCGGGGATAAGATCCTTGTCGTAGGTAAAGCCCGTGAACATCCATATATCACGTTCGGGAAGTTCTTTTTTCACCCTGCGCAGAAGCTTTACTATTTCTCTCTGATTCGATTGCTCAAAGGGTTCGCCGCCGAGAATGGTTATCCCGTCGTAGTAGCTCTGCGACAGTTCTTTAAGAATAAAATCTTCTATCTCAGGAGTATAGGGCTTTCCGTAGTCAAAATCCCATGTCTGCGGCTGAAAACAACCCTTGCAGTGGTTTGTGCAGCCGGAAACGAATACGCTGACCCGTATACCCGTTCCGTTAGCACAATCTGCGGTTATGATCTCTCCGATATGCATTCTGTACGCCTCCGCTTATATTATCAGCAGCCTGTAAGAGCATGATTGGAAAGATGAAGCACTCTTTCCTTTATTTCCTGAGTACGTCCCTGATTCCAGAACTGTGTTCCGATATATCCGCAGGTCCTTCTTGCAACATTCATCTTATTCTGATCCGTATTGCCGCAGTTGGGACATTTCCAGATAAGCTTGCCGTTTTCATTCTTGACTATCTGTATCTCTCCGTTGTATCCGCATACCTGACAGAAATCGCTCTTTGTATTAAGCTCGGCATACATGATATTGTCGTAGATGAAACGGATCACCTGCATTACAGCAGGGATATTCTGCTGCATATCCGGTACTTCAACATAGGAGATAGCTCCTCCGGGAGAGAGCGCCTGAAATTCGGATTCAAGTCTGAGCTTATCGAATGCATTGATCTGTTCGGTAACATGGACATGATAGCTGTTTGTGATATAGTTCTTGTCCGTTATCCCCTTGATTATGCCGAAACGCTTTTGCAGGCATTTCGAGAATTTATAGGTCGTGCTTTCAAGCGGAGTACCGTAAAGGCTGTAGTCTATCTTTTCGGCTGCCTTCCACTTTGCGCAGTATTCGTTGAGCTTTTTCATGATCTTCAGACCAAGCTCCTTGCCTTCCTCGTCCGTAAGCTTTTTGCCGATAAGGCTGTATACACACTCCCACAGACCGGCATAACCGAGTGACAGAGTGGAATATCCGCCGTAGAGCAGCTTGTCGATCGGCTCGCCCTTTTTCAGACGTGCGATAGCGCCGTACTGCCAGAGTATCGGAGCCGCATCGGAAAGAGTACCCTTGAGCCTTTCATGACGGCAGCGCAGTGCGCGGTGACAAAGATCCATACGCTCGTCGAAGATCTTCCAGAAATTGTCCATATCCTTATTTGCGCTAAGTCCTATATCAACGAGGTTTACCGTAACGACGCCCTGATTGAAACGGCCGTAATATTTCGGCTTTCCGTTTTCGTCAAGATAAGGCGTCAGGAAGCTGCGGCAGCCCATGCAGGTATAGCAGTGTCCGTCGCCGTTTTTGTCGATCTTGTTTTTAAGCATTACCTTTTCGGAAATGTAATCGGGAACCATGCGCTTTGCCGTACATTTTGCAGCAAGCTCGGTCAGGTAATAATACGGATCGCCCTCGTGGATATTGTCTTCCTCAAGAACGTATATGAGTTTCGGGAATGCAGGAGTGATCCACACGCCCGCTTCGTTCTTTACGCCCATTGTGCGCTGGCGAAGGGTCTCCTCTATTATCATTGCAAGATCCTTCTTCTCGCGCTCGTCTTTAGCCTCGTTGAGATACATGAATACAGTTACAAACGGAGCCTGACCGTTTGTTGTCAGAAGCGTCACTACCTGATACTGTATTGTCTGTACGCCTCTTGTTATCTCCTTGCGTAGCCTTTCCTCAACGATCATATTGATCTTTTCTTCAGGGATATCTATTTCAAGCTCCTTGATCTCTTCGAGGTATTCCCTTTTTATCTTTTCACGGGAGATCTGTACGAAGGGCGCAAGATGAGTAAGGCTTATGCTCTGTCCGCCGTACTGGTTGCTTGCGACCTGAGCGATTATCTGTGTAGCGATATTGCAGGCTGTTGAAAAACTGTGGGGCTTTTCAATAAGAGTTTCGCTGATAACCGTACCGTTCTGGAGCATATCCTCAAGATTGACCAGATCGCAGTTATGCATATGCTGAGCGAAATAATCGGCGTCATGGAAATGGATAATGCCCTTTTCGTGAGCTTCTACGATATCCTGCGGCAGAAGTATCCTCTTTGTCAGATCCTTGCTGACCTCGCCTGCCATATAGTCGCGCTGTACGCTGTTTACGGTAGGATTCTTATTTGAATTTTCCTGCTTTGCTTCTTCATTATTACATTCGATAAGGCTGAGTATCTTATTGTCCGTAGTATTTGAGGAACGGACAAGTGAACGGTTATAGCGGTAACGCACATAATTCTTTGCAAGCATGAATGCGCCCTTTGCCATGATCTGATCCTCTACCATATCCTGTATTTCCTCTACAGATACGGCTCTGTTGAGCTTGGAGCATTTATACTCCACATAGCCTGCGATATCACGGATCTGCTCATCGCTGATCTTTCCGTTTTCCGTCGCATTGTTTGCCTTTGTTACTGCCATTACTATCTTTTCGATATCAAAGGTTTCTTCCGAACCGTTGCGCTTTATAATACGCATTAAAAATCATCTCCGTTTTCTTGATATTTTTGTTATAGGAAAGCGTTAATCCTGTTATCCTCTCAATAAGAACTGTTACATATTGTATATCAAAGAATAGCAATTGTCTGTTGCAAATGCAACAATTTTATGATATAATACAATATATAGCGTTTTGCACAAAAAAGATACACATTATATAGAGGGTGAAAAAACATGGCTGACAGCATCATCACGGGGCGCGGATCCATCGTCAGAATTGACGAAATTTTAAATCACAATAATACCGATGAGAAAAAATTTGAAAAAAAAGATATTATTATCAGGCTTAATTACTCAAATGACAGATGCGGAATAATAAGAAAAGGCACTGCATTTCTTTTGAGCATAAGTGATAACGGTGAAAAGAGCATAATCGACTATTATCAGAGCGGCGATCTGTTCGGGGCGCCGTTTGTTTCCACCTCGGGAACAAATCTTTATTATATATTAGCCTCTACCGAATGTGACGCCGTATTATTCAATTATGCCGATTTCAGGGACAGTCCCCTGCTGCGTGAGCTGACGTTAAAGCTGATAAGGCGGCTGCATATACATATTGATATTCTCTCGCAAAGAACGATCCGCAGAAAGCTTATGCTCTGTCTGGAGTATATGGCGAAAATCAATAATTCAGACTCATTCTCCCTGCCTGTTTCCCTGTCCGATCTGGCAGATTATCTGGCGGCAGACCGCAGCGCCATGATGAGAGAGCTTAAAAAAATGAACAACGAAAATATTATAATCTCCAAAGGACAAAATATAACTATCCTTTAAGAATTATAATTTTTTCGTCGTAATGCTGTCGTATTATTTGTACATATATAATTTTTCGATAATATTTCAAAAAAATATATACATATTGCACAATTGATTTTAACATCACCATGCTGCCGCGCAAACAAAAAAGAGCATCTGAAAATCAGTATTCAACAAGAAAATATACAATATATAGTATAAGCTTTTATTGATGACACTATATCTTTACAGACAGGCATCAAGCATTGGCGCTTCAGCTTATATTATATCATTATCAAATTGAAAGAGCCGTCTGCAATACGCAGACGACCCTTTCTTTTATGGCAAACTATTAATTTAAAAAATCCGATATGATCAGATTACCTTAACAGAGTATGAATTGCTAACCACTACGCCGTTATTATCCATTACCTTGATAAGAACATTATAAGTTGTTGCAGTTCCGGGAGTAAAGTATGCACTGGTATTAGTTGTATACTCGTTACCAATAGCTACCCATGTAGTTGAGTTTGACTTCTTGAAGTAATAAGCATACAGATACGGTGATGTACCGCCGGTAGCAGCACCCTTGAGAGTTACCTTTGTACCCTTGGAAACGGATGTTGAGCTTACAGTGGATTTGCCGGTAAGAGCACCGCCTGTTGATCCGCCGGAAGAAGCTGATACCTTGATAGTGAAGGTCTTGGATTTAACAGTACCCTTAGCATCCTTGACATTGATCATTACATCATAGTTTACAGCCTTGCCGGGCTTGAATGAACCTGTGCTTGCCGTACCGTATTTTGTGCCGATCTTGAGCCATGTTGAAGATGTGCTCTTCTTGTAAAGCAGAGCGTAGGTATACGGAGCTGTGCCGCCGCTTGCTTTTGCAGTAAGAGTTACCTTATCGCCAACCTTAACGCTTGTTGAGCTTACTGTTGAATTATTTACAAGAGCTGTAGTAGTGTTTCCGCTTACCTTGACTGTAAAGGTCTTGGATTTGACTGTTCCGTCAGCATCCTTGACGTTTATCATTACATCATAGTTTACAGCCTTGCCGGGCTTGAATGAACCTGTGCTCTCAGTACCGTATTTTGTACCGATAGCCGTGTAGCTTGAAGCTGTGCTCTTCTTGTAAAGCAGAGCGTAGGTATACGGAGCCTTGCCGCCGCTTGCTTTTGCAGTAAGCTTAACTGTTGTTCCGACTGTAACGCTTGTTGAGCTTACGGTTGAGTTATTGACAAGCTCATTTACGGGTGTTTCAGAAGAAACGGTTACAGTAACTGTTGCTGTTTTGCCGTTATTTGATTTTGCTGTGATCGTAGCTGTTCCGGCTTTTACAGCTGTTATTGTTCCGCCGCTTACTGTAGCAACAGATGTATCCGAGCTTGACCATGTGATGGTCTTATTGCTTGCATTGCTCGGAGCGACCGTAGCGGTTACAGATGCCGTGCCGCCTACATTGAGTGAAACTGAGGTTTTGCTTACTGATACTGATGTAACAGCTACATCCTGATTGTAGGGGATCGTCTTTTTGTATCCCGCAGAAGTATAGTATCCGCAGTCAACATATTCAAGGTCTGCGGTCTGCTTGCCGTTGTTGCCGTTATTGAGAACGAGCATAAGTCCGGAGGTCGAATCCGTATACTCATAACAATAGATATTGTCACCCATATCGGTCATCTTTGTTCCGGGCCATGAAGTGCCTACAGGCGCATTATCACGGAAGAAATATACATATGCGTCGGACCAGTCAGCAGGCTTTTCAAAATAGATGCCGTGCTCGATGGTCTTGAACTGCTTTCCTGTTACTGTTACGGAAGCAGTAGCCTTATATCCGTTGAAGGTAGATGCTGTAATTGTAGCTGTACCCTCGCCTACTGCACTGACAACACCTGCCGCGTTTACTGTTGCAACGCTTTCGTTGCTTGAAGACCATGTTACTGTCTTGTTTGTAGCATTTGTGGGCTTGACTGTTGCGGTAAGGCTGCCTGTCTCGCCTTCCATAAGCTCAAGGCTTGTCGGGCTTACGCTGATGCCTGTGGGCTTGACGATATCAGAGTTAGTTGTTACCGTTACCTTGCAGGTAGCCTTATACTTACCGTCATAGGTCGTTGCGGTAATTGTTGCTGTACCGGGCGCGATACCGGTGACAGTGCCGCCGCTTACTGCAGCAACAGCAGTATTGCTTGATGTCCACTTGACTGTTCTGTTTGTAACGTTTGAGGGAGCAACTGTAGCCTTAACGGATACTGTTTCAGCCTCGCGTACTGTTACGGAAGAAGAATCAAGAGTGATGCCTGTGGGTTCAACGACGTTTACATCCTCATTGCCGATATCGGTAGCTGAGCCGCCGTCTGTAAGATATTTGCCGTTGGGGATAACTCTGCCGGGAGCAGGAGTCTTTGAAGTAGAAAGAACATAAACTCTGAGGTTGCCCTTGCCGCTGCATGAAGCAGAAAGAGAACCGTTGGAAACTGTCTTTGTGTCGCCTGTAACTGCATCGACATATGTGCCGTTCGGGATACCTGAGAATGTAGCGCTGCCGGAAATTGTTACAAGTGCAAAGCTGTCTGTGTTAGCGTCTGTGTAACGACGCTTGAATGCGAAGCTGCCGCTGCAGCCGCTTGTTGAATACTGACCCTTACGCAGTGCAGGAACTGCCTGACGGATCCTGTTAAGACGGATAATATGCTGTGCGAGCGGATACTTGAGTGTTTCTGCAACTGCGCCGCTTGCATTGAATACTGTGAAGTCGCTGGTTACGATATTGCCTTCGATGTGATCGCCGAAGTAAGCACGTCCGGATTCGGAGAGCTTGATCAGAGGACCCTTATCAATTGTGCAGCCCTTCTGGAACTCGATTTCTGAACCGTAGTATATGCAGGGGATTCCGCGGAATGTGAAGATGAGTGAAAGGTTCTCTGCCCATGTATCCTGACTGCCTGCGAAGCGCTGACTCTCAGGAGCTGTATCAGGTGCATAGTCGTGTGAATCAACATAGGTTACATTCCACGTTGCATCATTATAAAACTTATCTCCGCCTTTCGCTACACCGAAAGCACTGCTTGCATCAGCAAAGTTCCAGTGCATCGGGAAGTCGATGACATTCATACCGGAGAACTGGCTGTAATCGGGAGTATGATAATCATTTCCGTTAAGGAATGCATTTGTGCTTGTAGGCTGTGAACCATCATCCTTTGAGCAGGCAATTGCGGAATTATAGTTTGTTTCCCATTGTGCCGGATCATCGCTCCATGCATAATCCTTTGTTTCCTTCCATGTATAGAAGGGACAGGACATACTCGGTGTATTTCTGTACCAGTAATTACGATCACGGCAGCAGACCTCGCCGAACATAAAGAAATCGTAGCCGTTTCTCTTGCTTCTGGACTTTTCACTGGCAGCGAGGAGCTGCTGGTTGAATGCCTTGTTGAGTGTAAGACGGGAAATGTGTCTTACGGTATCTACACGGAACGCATCAACGCCCATGTCGATATACTGTGAGTAAGCCTCTACGAGATACTTGTAAACAAGCGGGTTCTCGGTATTGAGGTCTACGCAGTCGCCTGCGATCTGAGCAAGCTGACAGGTATAGTCGTCCCAGTTGAAGTTGCCGAAGTGGTGGTAGATGTTGTTTACATCATGATTAACGCCGTCGGTATTCTTCATAAGGGCAAGTCTTGCCTGATACTGAGCATCAGGATCGAGGCTGAAATAGTTGCTCGGAAGTGCGGTATTCGGAGCAAGCTTCAGACAATCGGGTGAGCTGAGGTCGCCTTCCTTTACAAACATCGGGCAAAGGTTTGTTTCACCGAAGTTACCCGTATGATTGTAAACAACGTCCTGAATGATCTTCATGTCCTTAGCGTGAACAGCATCAATAAGATCCTGATATTTGCAGTCGTTGGATTCATATCTCGGATCGACCTTCTTGAAGTTGATCGCATGATATCCGTGATAGTCATAGCCTGAGCAGTTTTCAACAACAGGTGTGATCCAGATAGCTGTAAAACCAAGTGCCTTTATATAGTCGAGCTTTTCGATAAGACCCTTGAAATCGCCTCTCCATGCCGGATCGTCTGCTTCATAGCTTGACTTGTATGAACCTGTTTCCTGGTTAACTTCCCAACACTGAACGTCATTGCTGGTATCGCCGTTATAGAATCTTGTGGTCATTACGAAGTAGATAGATTCATCACGGAAATCGCTTCTTGTGTTGGCAAAGATCACTCCTCTTTCACTGTTGGACAGTGTTGAAGAAGAAGCTGCGCTTGCCGAAAGGACACCTGCGTCAACGCAGGTTGCAGCCATGAGTGTGGTAAGTGCTACAGCAACTGTACGTTTAGCTGCCTTTTTGAATTTTGCAAAAAGATTCATTTAAGTTTACCAATCCTTTCCGTATTAAAATATCAGCTTTCCGAGCCAGTTATGTACGAAAAAGAACCACCCCATTTCTTTATGCAGCAGAGCATTATAACTATAATACTACCCGGACTTCTTTACTTTAATTTTAAACCAACCAAGGGATTTTGTAAAGCGGATTTTTTGTTCAAAAAATTGTAATATTTTCTGATTATGTAAAATGTCTTTATATAAACCCCACAAAGAAATCATAGAGTTCTTTGTGGGGTTTGACATGAAAATAATATTATTTTATTTATTTGATACAAACAAAAAGTGGAAACATTATGCATATTGACAGATGCAATTTTGTTTAAAAATCGTATAAACAAACAAGTATTTTTAATGATGATATGCATTTATGTGCATTTTTACAATCACTTTTTCTTTATTGGAATAATTATTCCTTAACGGACTGCCAATTCTTGTACAAACTGTTAACAGACCGCAACAAAAAGACTTTATCCTGCAATTATATACAATATATTGTGTATCACTCAGTCTTATTTCCGGAAACGGCAGTAGTCGCGGCGGTATCTTCGATACCCTCGGAAAGCGGCAGCCTGACGGCAGGTTCTTCCCCGTCAAAGTGAATGGAAATACCGTTGACCTCCACTCCCTCATCTGCGCGGATCATGATATACTTTACACCGTCAACCACCTTGGCGTCAACCATAAAACTGTACTGCGGATCCATCTTTACAGTCATATAGGAGTTTTTCAGCTCGAACTGTTTCGGGTCGATAATATTCTGCGGCGGGATCTCAGTACTTTCTCCGAAGCCGCTTTCAAATTTTTCATCAAAACCTTCCATTTCCTCATCCCCTGCTCCGCAGGTCCTGAGCACGCGGCGGACATCGTTCTTGTCAAGCATAAGAGGTTCGGGATCATGGCTTTCCTTATGCTCGGTTATCATATCGGAGATCATACCGTGTACGGACTGGACAAATTCAAGATTCCGGCTTTCCGAAGTCGCATCGGAAACAAGATTGCAGAAAGTTTCCTTCTGCTCGGCAGCAGGCATCATTGCAGTTGTGCCGAACAATTCCCCGACAACATCAGGATAGCTCTCTTTGGTACTTCTTGTATAGAATACAGCGTTATAGATATTCGTCCTTCTGTCATCAAAGCACGGGAACATGAAACCGATCTCAGGAGCGGCAACGGCAGGATCCGAACCTATATCATGAAAGCTGCCGTCGGCTGTGGAAAAGCCCAGAGCCGTTTTTGTCATTTTTATCGGGCATACGCTGCATACAAAATAACGGAACATCTCCGTCGAATCAGAAAGACCCTCGTCATTCTTTGAAAATGCCGGAACATCATATCTGTCATAGGCAAGAAGGATCAGATATCCTCCGTCAACTGCATATGAGGAGATGATCTTCTCATAAAGAGAATCCAGCAGTTCTTCGTTCTCCAGCTCGCTTTCACGGATATCGGAAAGAAGCTTGTGCTCCTCCCCCTTTTCGACCTGCTCGGCGGAAAACTCAATATTCATCAGATTTCTTCCCACAGATCCTGAAATGCTCTTTTTCAGCAGCTTGCACAGCCATTCCTTCTGTTCGTCGGGAAGAAGCGTCATCGGAACAGTAAAACGGGATATTATTTCCTTTGTCGGACTGACGCAGCAGCCTATGACCTTGGTGATATTATTTTTTTCGGGTCTGAAACGCCTTTTTATTTCGGCAAATTCCTTGTCTGTCATTATTATTTCTCCTTTACGCTTGCTTTGCTGTCGGCTTTATAGGACGCCGCAGTAATAAATTATATCAGAAACAAAATACAAAAACAATAATAATTTATAGGATATTTTTAATTTCAGGCAATATCGCACAAAGACAGCGCCGCAGATATACCGACTGTTTTTCAGTAAATTTTACATTAACTATAAATTGACAGTTGTATTTTCGGTCAAATCATGTTACTATAGTAAACAGATAATTATTGGAGGGATAATTGTGCCTGTAAAACACTACAATATAATTGTAAAGCACGGTAAGGATATTCTTGAATCCGACGGAATGAAAACAGAACGCGCATGTATTCAGCATGGTACTTATTCGGTTTTCGATCATTCTCTTGCCGTCACATCAATGTGTATCAGGATATCAAGAAAGCTCCATATAAAAGTGCATGAAAGAGAAATGGTACGCGGAGCTTTGCTGCACGATTTCTTCCTTTATGACTGGCACGAACGCTCCCTGGCAAATTCGATCCACGGCTTTACCCATCCCGGTATTGCACTGAGAAACGCCGAAAAAGTCTTTAAGCTTACCAAGATAGAAAAAAACATGATCCGCCGGCATATGTTCCCTCTTACGCCGATCCCACCGAAATACCGGGAATCCATGATACTTTGTCTTGCCGATAAGATGTGCGCAACAAAAGAAACCGTAAACGGTTTCAAAAGAAAAATTTCCAAGAAAATCAGGAGGATATATAAAAATGCCTGAATCGGCACTTATATTTGAGCGGTATTTTTTCTGGCTGGTTGCATACAGTATGATCGGTTGGATATATGAATCTTTGCTCGAAAGCTTTCGTCAGAAAAAACTTGTAAACCGCGGTTTTCTGAACGGACCGTACCTTCCGATCTACGGGAGCGGAGCTTTGCTCGACGTTGTGCTCCTCGGCTGGATCAGAAACCCAGTGATACTGTTCTTCGCAAGCGCGGTAATATGCTGTGTGGTGGAATTTTTCGCCTCGGTGCTCATGGAGAAAATGTTCCATATAAGATGGTGGGACTACAATGATTTCAAATTCAATATTTTCGGAAAAACGATAGATATGGGATTAATAAATATTCAGGGGAGAATATGTCTTGCTGGCTTTATCGCCTTCGGAGCTTTGTCGATAGGACTTGTATACTATCTTCATCCGTTCGTTGTCACCCTTACGGATATGATACCGATTATCGCTTTTCATATAATCTTTTCGGTCATATTTGCAGTTGTGATGGTTGATATACTGCTGACAGTATTCAGCCTTATCGGATTTACCGAAAGGTTCAGACACCTTACAAATACGATCGCTAAAATAAAAACAAATGCCGTAGACAAGGTACAGGCGACAGCTGCCTATGAAAAGATCAATTCCGTCTGCGAAAAATTCGTTAAAACCATGAATCCGCAGCAGATAAGAATATTCCGGTCGTTTACACAGCTTCGCTCAACAAAGAATCCCAAAACACTTGAACGTATCAAAAGTATAATTTTCCGCCGTAAATCGTCACAGGAAAACGGACACGCATCAGATGAAGAAAAAACCAAAGAGATCCCTGCGGATCTTTCGGAACAAGAATCATGAACCCTGCTCATAGCGCTTTCTGAGTGCTGTGAGCGCTTTCTTTTCAATTCTGGAAACATATGACCTCGATATTTTCAGCAGGGACGCAACCTCTCTCTGCGTCAGCTGGGAGTTTCCGTCAAGACCGTATCTCAGACGGATTATCAGCCTTTCTCTCGGTGATAATACCTCCCTGATATATTCGCTGAGATGTTCGGTTTTAAGCTTCCTGTCAAGCTCGTCAACTATCGTATCATCGACCGACATGATATCCATAAGAGTAAGTGCGTTTCCGTCGCTGTCGGAATCTATTTCTTCATTTATTGAAATATCCCTTGAGGTTTTCCTGACGCTGCGGAAATACATAAGTATTTCATTATCAATGCAGCGCGATGCATAGCTTGAAAGCCTTATCTTTTTATCCGGCCGGAATGTCCTGATCGCTTTAATAAGCCCGATCGTGCCGATTGATACAAGATCATCAGGGTCTGCTCCGGTTGCATAGTATTTTTTTACGATATGGGCAACAAGACGAAGATTATGTTCAATAAGCCTTTCCCCTGCTTTTTCATCGCCTGCAAAATATTTCTCCAGACATTGCCTTTCTTCCTCATCTGACAGCGGACGCGGAAACTGCCCTGCTCCCGTAACATGAAGAATGAACAGGAATGATATTTTTCCGAGCAGCGCCGAAAGTATTTCGAGCATCTATCATCACCTCTTATAAAGCATATGCAGTAAAAAATAAAAAAAGAAAAAAATTATAAAAAAGTGTTGACATTTGCAGAACTATACTGTATAATAGTATTCGTCGCTGAGACAAACAATGAATATGCGGATGTAGCTCATCTGGTAGAGCGCAACCTTGCCAAGGTTGAGGTAGCGGGTTCGAGCCCCGTCATCCGCTCCAAAGTGGAAATCCTGACACGTATGTGTCGGGATTTTTTGTATTATTCAATCTTACTCTTCAGTTAATGTGTGTCAGGATTTTCTAAATGAATACTGAAATAAAAATTATTGTGTTCCGGCAGTTTTATGAAATAATATGATTTTTGTAATATATGTCATTCAAGCCGAACACTTTAGCATGATAATGTGCTAATTCGTTAATTGACAGAATAATATTGTGATGCTATAATGAACCTGTCAGAAGGAAAAAACAATATTAACCCTTTACTGACATAAGGAGGCAAAAATGAAAATACTTGTTACAGGCGGAACTACCTTTGTAAGCAGATATACAGCGGAATACTTCGTCAAGAAAGGACACAGCGTAACCGTAATTAACCGGGGCAGCAGAAAACAGCCGGAGGGCGTTACATTTATTAACTGTGACCGTACTCAGCCGGGCAATATGCTTCGCGGAATGAAATTTGACGCAGTATTTGATATCACCGCTTACAGCGAAGAACACGTCCGCTCTTTACTTGACAGTGGTATAGAATTCGGAGATTATATTTTTGTAAGCTCCAGCGCAGTTTATCCCGAAACAAATCCCCAGCCGTTTACAGAGGATCAGAAATGCGGTTATAATTCAGTCTGGAGGGATTACGGGATTAATAAGCTGAAGGCTGAGGAATATCTTATTTCGGTATTTCCCGGCGCATATATTCTTCGTCCTCCCTATTTCTACGGTATCTATGAAAATCTTTACCGCGAAGCTTTTGTTTTCGACTGCGCTGTGCAGAACAGGAAATTTTATATACCCGGAAACGGCGATATGAAGTTGCAGTTCTTTAACACAGCCGATCTGTGCAAATTCATTGAAATAATCCTGGAAAAACGTCCGGAAAGACACATCTTCAATGTCGGTAACAAAGATACAGTCACCGTTAAGGAATGGGTAAAGCTATGCTACAGAATTGCAGGAAAAGAAGCTGAATTTGTCAGTGTGGATAAAAATATAACGGCAAGGGATTATTTCTGCTTTTATGATTATGAATATGTCCTTGACGTTTCCGCTCAGAGTGAACTTCTGCCCGATACGATACCGTTAGAAAAAGGTCTGAAAGAAGAATTTGAGTGGTACAGGAAAAATCCCGACAGCATTTATTTCCGCAAAGCCTACACCGATTTTATTGACAATAATCTGAAATAACAAGGAAAGCCGGCAGCAAAACAGCTGAACCGGCTTTTTCTTTATTATTATTTATCCGCAGGCTCCCATTTGCATCTGACGGGAGAAACAATTGAACCGTCCTTTTTCATTGCTGTCATTGTTTTGTCAACGACTTTTCTGTCAAGACCGGTTAGCTCAGCGATCTTTCCGGCATTAAGCGGTTCGCCTGCTTTTTTCATTGCATCAAGGATCATTTCTTTTTCGTTCATGTTTATATTACCTCCAATATAATTCATTCTCCGGAATATGCCGGCTGTCACAAGACTCTTCGTTCATTCCGGGCGATCATGCGCACCGTCAATTGTCTAATACATCTTCAATTACAGCCCTGAGCGTATCTGCTGATTCTTTGAGAGCAGCTTTTTCCTTATCGTCAAGTCTGATCGGGACAGCTCCCTCTACACCATGCTTACCGACTATCGTAGGCATACTGAGAGCAACTCCGCTTATCTCCCCGGTATTCTGTATGCTCGATACCGGAAGAATGGATTTTTCGTCTCTGACTATTGCCTCACATATACGCTTTACTGACATTGCTATACCGTAATAGGTCGCCTTTTTCTTTTCGATTATTTCATACGCGCTGTTCTTGACGTTTTCTGCGATCTCGATCATAGCCTTTTCATGCTCGAAATGTCCGCGCATTTCACAGAAATCATGAATAGGAACACCCGAAACATTTGCGCTGCTCCATGCGGCGATCTCACTGTCGCCGTGTTCACCGATTATGAACGCATGGATACTTCTGCTGTCAACACCGAGATGACCACCGAGAAGGTATTTCAGTCTTGCCGTATCAAGAACAGTTCCTGAGCCGAAAACACGGTTTTCCGGAAAACCACTCAGCTTTGCCGCAGCATAAGTCAGGATATCAACGGGATTGGCAACGATTAGAAGTATACCGTCTTTATTGTACCGGGCTATCTGCGGAATGACCGACCTGAATATAGATACATTTTTCTTTACAAGATCAAGCCTTGTTTCTCCGGGTTTCTGACCTGCTCCGGCTGTAACGATAACGACCGCAGCATCGCTTATATCGGAATAATCACCTGCATAGATCTGCATAGGCTTTGAAAAAGGAAGACCGTGGCTTATATCAAGAGCCTCGCCCTCCGCCCTGTTCCTGTCAGCATCGATCAGAACCATCTCCGAAAACAAACCGCACTCCATCAGAGCAAAAGCCGAAGCTGATCCTACAAATCCGCATCCGACAATAGCCGCTTTTCTGCTGTTAATTTCCGCCATAATAATTCTCCCTTCTGTTTCATTACAATTTTATTATATACATATTATATCAGTTTAACTGTTGTCATGGCAATATTTTTATGATAAAATTATAATATATTTTTTCGGAAAGGAAATCAATATGATACTTAATGTCAGAAAAGCGGAAAGCAGGGATATTCCGCGAATACTTGAGCTGCTCGTACAGGTAGATATGGTGCATCATAACGGCAGACCGGATATTTTCAAAGGACCTGCAACAAAATATAACGCTCAGGAGCTTGAACAAATAATTGCTGATGATAATACGCCTGTATTCGTATGCGTTGATGAAAATGACAGAACTGTCGCTCATGCCTTTTGCATACATAAACAGATCAAAGAAGATCCGGTCCTGACGGATATAAGAACTCTCTATATTGACGATATCTGTGTTGATGAAGCAGTCCGGGGAAATCATGTCGGAAAGACGCTCTATGAATCCGTTGCAGACTTTGCAAGGAAAGCGGGCTATTACAATATCACACTTAATGTATGGTCATGCAATACCGGAGCCATGAGGTTTTATGAAGCAATGGGGCTTGTTCCCCTGAAAATATGCATGGAGAAAATACTGTGACAGAAAAACAAATGCAAAAGGCAGCGCCAAGGAGTGACAAATGGCGCTGCCCTTTTATTATGTTAAGGAGTTATACGCTTTTAATGATCCTGCAATGCGTCGTAACCTGTTTCTCCGGTGCTGACGCGGACTATATCCTCAACATCACTGATGAAGATCTTGCCGTCGCCCATATGACCGGTATATATAGCCTTGACCGCCGTATCAACGACCTGCTTTACAGGGATCCTGCAAACTACGATATCAACCCTGATCTTCGGGAGAAGATTCATTTCTACCTCGACACCACGATAGTATTCCGTCTTGCCCTTCTGCACACCGCAGCCGAGAACCTGAGTTACCGTCATACCCGTAATGCCTATCTCCGTAAGAGCAGTATTCAGATCGGTGAATTTGCTCTGCTTTGTGATAATGCTGATCTTTGTGAACTTAACGCCGTCAGAAGATGCCGCCGGCTTTTCTTTCTGCTTCAGACTGATCTCAACTGCCTTCTCGGGCGGAACATCTCCGTCCTTGAATTCTTCGTTTTTACCGGTAAGTACCTGCGGAACCTGCATGAAATCAGCATAGGAGCTTGAAAGACCATGCTCTGTAAGATCAAGTCCTCTGACTTCCTCATCTCTGGAAGCACGAAGACCGATCGTCTTTTTGAGCACAAAGAAGATAATTGTCATAAGGACAGCTGTATATCCGCCTATGCAGAGGATACCGAGCGCCTGCTTGCCGAGCTGTGTGAAACCGCCGCCGTACAGCAGACCGAGTGTTGCCTCGTCCTTGGAGAATATACCTACTGCAAGAGTACCCCAGATACCGTTGAACATATGAACTGCAACTGCGCCGACCGGGTCGTCTATCTTGAGGTTATTGTCAACAAATTCTACGGCGATAACAACAAGGATACCTGCAACTATACCTATTATAAGCGAACCGAGGATATCGACTGTATGACATCCTGCCGTGATAGCAACAAGACCTGCGAGCGAACCGTTGAGTGACATTGATACATCAGGCTTGCCGTTTTTGATCCATGTATAGATCATTGTTGCGCAGGTAGCTGCCGCAGGAGCGACTGTTGTTGTCGCAAAGATCTGAGCAAGCTGTGTAACATCTGTTGCTGCGGCGCCGTTGAAGCCGTACCAGCCGAACCAGAGAATGAATACGCCGAGTGCGCCGAGAGTAAGGCTGTGACCGGGGATAGCTCTGGGCTTGCCTTCTTTTGTATATTTACCGATTCTGGGGCCGACCATTGCCGCACCGATTATAGCGGATATACCGCCTACGGTATGGATACAGGCGGATCCTGCAAAATCCACAAATCCAAGCTGTGCAAGCCAGCCCTGGCTGTTCCATACCCAGCCTGCCTCTATCGGATAGACAACAAGACTGATAAGTCCGCTGTAGATACAATAGGAAATGAACTTTGTTCTTTCCGCCATAGCGCCGGATACGATCGTTGCTGCCGTAGCGCAGAATACAAGATTGAATACAAAGCTCGACCACGGGAAATCATTGAAATTCGTGAATATCTGCAAATTCGGCACACCGATCAGTCCGAACAGATAGTTCTCGGACATCATCAGACCGAAACCCAGGAATATGAACATCACAGTTCCGATACAGAAATCCATCAGATTTTTCATGATAATGTTTCCGGCATTCTTTGCTCTTGTAAAGCCTGTTTCGACCATCGCAAAGCCGCACTGCATGAAAAATACCAGAGCCGCGCCTATCAGATACCATATTGCAATGGTGAAGGCATTAGACTGTTCCACAGCCTGACTTATTACCGTTTGCATATTCGTTTCCATTATTCATCTTCCTTTCCTGTAAGGGGAAAACTTACTTTTTGTTCTCCCCTTTTTTAAAAAACGCTGTATCATACTCCGAACAGAAGTTCGCCGTATGACGGATAAGGCCAGTATTCTGCGGAGGTTTTCTGTTCCATTGAATCTCCGACAGTTCTCAGTTCGCCCATCAGAGCAAATATCTTTTCACGGCAGTATACTGCCTTTTCGAGGCTTCCATCAACAGACGCAAGACCGCTTACTGCCTGTTTAAGCTCGTCAGTCTTTTTAACAAATGCTTCAAGCTTTTCAGAAAGCTCCTCTACCAGAGAGGTTTCAACATATACCGATACTGATGAGGACAGTGACTTTTTCGCAAGAGCAGCATCAGTAAGCTCGCTGACAAATGAAATAACCGAAGGAGTGATATTCTTCTCAGCCATATCTATCATTGTAAGAGCTTCTATGCGGATCTGCTTTGTATAATGCTCAAGCTCGATATCATATCTTGCGCGGATCTCGGATTCGTTGAGAATACCGTTTTTCTCGAAGAGATCAATATTCTTTCTGTCAACATAATGAGCCATAGCCTCCGGCAGAGAACGATAATTGCAAAGTCCTCTCTTCTCTGCTTCTCCGACCCACTCAGCGGAATAGTTATCGCCGTTGAAGATAATATTCTTATGCTCGGTAAGAGTCTTTTTGATGAGAGCTTTAGCCGCTCTTACAAGATCGGACTTATCTTTCAGCTCTTCATAGAATTCAGCAAGCTCCTGTGCGACCATTGTATTGAGCATATAGTTCGGGCAGGCAATATTCAGAGATGAGCCGAGCGCTCTGAACTCGAATTTATTGCCGGTGAATGCGAACGGTGAGGTACGGTTTCTGTCTGATGAATCCTTCTGGAAATCTGCAAGGACATTGACCTTGGTTACCATATCGGAACTATCCTTGCCCTTATATTCAGTACCGTTTACAATTGAATCGACCAAAGCTCCGAGATCGTCGCCGAGATACATTGAGATAATAGCAGGCGGAGCTTCATTTGCGCCAAGACGGTGATCGTTGCCTGCTGATGCGACCGTCAGTCTGAGAAGATCCTGATATTCATGCACTGCCTTGACTACGGCTGCAAGAATGAGCTGGAACTGGATATTATTCTGCGGCTCCTTGCCGGGATCGAGAAGGTTTTCTCCGGTATTGGTAGAGATAGACCAGTTATTGTGCTTGCCGGATCCGTTTACGCCTGCGAACGGCTTTTCGTGGAGCAGACATACAAGACCGTGACGCTCAGCAACCTTTTTCATTACTTCCATTGTAAGCTCGTTATGATCTGTCGCAATATTTGAAGTTTCAAAGATCGGAGCAAGCTCATGCTGCGAAGGAGCAACCTCGTTATGCTTTGTCTTTGCAAGAACTCCGAGCTTCCACAGCTCCTCGTCAAGCTCATTCATAAACGCCGATACTCTTGTTTTGATAGAACCGAAATAATGATCCTCAAGCTCCTGACCCTTCGGTGCCGGAGCGCCGAATAATGTTCTGCCCGTATAGATGAGGTCGGGACGCTGGTCATACATTTTCTTGTCAATAAGGAAGTATTCCTGTTCGGGACCTACCGTTGTCGATACTCTTGTGACATCTTCCTTGCCGAGAAGATGAAGGAGCTTTACGGCAACCTCGCTCAGACGTTCCATTGATCTCAGAAGCGGTGTTTTCTTGTCAAGCACTTCACCTGTATATGAACAAAAGGCTGTCGGGATATATAATGTCTTGTCACGAATGAAAGCAGGCGATGTCGGATCCCACGTTGTATAGCCTCTTGCCTCGAATGTAGCGCGGATACCTCCCGACGGGAAGCTTGACGCATCAGGCTCGCCCTTGATAAGCTCCTTGCCGGAAAATTCCATGATAATGCCGCCGCCCTCTGTCGGGAAAATAAAGCTGTCGTGCTTTTCAGCGGTAACGCCTGTCATCGGCTGGAACCAGTGTGTATAATGGGTGCAGCCCATTTCTACCGCCCAGTCCTTCATTGCATTGGCTACTGCATTGGCAACGCTGATATCCAGCGGTTCACCGTTCTTTACTGTTTTCTTCAGTGACTTATAAGTAATTCGCGGAAGTCTTTCCTGCATTTTCTTGTCGTCGAATACAAGACTGCTAAAAAGTTCTGTTACGTTTGACATATAAATCTCTCCTGTCTTTCCTGTAATATTACTCGTTATCGAAATGCATAAAGGCGCTGTAAGCCTTACAAGCTTTCTTTACCTCTGCTGCCGGTCCGTCCCATGTGCTGCCGGTCCGTCCCATGGCAGAACTCCGTATCAGGTAGCAGCGGTATAAAAAGCTTTTGCTTACAGCGCCTTTGCTGTCGATGATTGGATTATAAACCAATCGAATCCATTTGTCAATACCTTTTTGCAACTTTTTTTATTTTTCTTGCATTTTTATCATTCATTCATGCGTTTTCAGAACAAAAAGGCATATTTATGAATCAAAATATAGAAAAATTGCAAAAACATCTTGACAATCCTGCAAAACGGTTTTATAATATGCACTATGCTGACATACGATTTTTTTCTGACATTATATTATATAGTTAATCATTACAGGGATCATCAGTCAGTTTTTCTATCAAGATCAGGGAAAGGAAGATCATTATGTTAAGGAGTAAGCAAAGCCTCTACGACCCGTCATTCGAGCATGATAACTGCGGTATAGGAGCTGTTGTCAATATTAAGGGCATACAGTCGCACAAGACCGTGACCGATGCTCTGACTATCGTAGAAACTCTGGAACACCGCGCAGGAAAGGACGCCGAAGGCAAAACAGGAGACGGAGTCGGTATTCTGGTTCAGATATCACACCGGTTCTTTAAAAAGACAGCCGCATCTCTCGGTATTGAACTCGGTAATGAAAGAGATTACGGTGTCGGAATGTTCTTCTTTCCGCAGAATGAGCTTCACCGCAATCAGGCAAAGAAAATGTTTGAGATCATTGCGGAAAAGGAAGGCCTTGAGATCCTCGGCTGGAGAAATGTTCCCAGCGATAAGGACGTCATCGGACAGAGAGCTCTCGAATGTATGCCCGATATACAGCAGTGCTTCATCAGACGTCCCGAAGGCATCAGACGCGGACTTGATTTTGACCGCAGGCTTTATGTCGCAAGAAGAGAATTTGAGCAGAGCAATGAGGATACATATGTAGTATCGCTTTCGAGCAGGACTATAGTATATAAAGGTATGTTCCTTGTCGGCGACCTGAGAAGGTTTTTCCCAGATCTCCAGGACGAGGATTATGAATCGGCTATCGCTATTGTACATTCCAGATTCTCAACAAATACCAATCCGAGCTGGCAGAGAGCACATCCCAACCGTATGATAGTTCATAACGGTGAGATCAATACTATAAAGGGCAATGCTGATAAAATGCTCGCAAGAGAAGAAACCATGCAAAGCGAGCATCTCAAGGGCGATCTTGAGAAGGTGCTCCCCGTTGTGAATACAGAGGGTTCCGACTCCGCAATGCTTGACAATACTCTTGAATTTCTGGTAATGAGCGGAATGGATCTTCCCCTTGCCGTAATGATAACGATTCCCGAGCCTTGGGACAGAAACCATACCATGAGCCGTACAAAACGGGATTTCTATCAGTATTATGCAACTATGATGGAGCCTTGGGACGGACCTGCATCCATACTTTTCTCGGACGGAGATATCATGGGCGCCGTCCTCGACAGAAACGGACTTCGCCCTTCAAGATACTATATCACCGACGACGGATACCTTATCCTTTCCTCGGAAGTCGGCGCTCTTCCCGTTCCGGCTAAAAAAATAGTAACAAAGGAAAGACTCCGCCCCGGAAAAATGCTTCTTGTGGATACCGTAAAGGGCAAGGTCATAGATGATGACGAACTGAAAGAATATTATGCTTCGCGCAAGCCCTACGGCGAATGGCTGGACAGCAATCTCGTAAAGCTCAGGGATCTTAAAATACCGAATGTCAGAGTTGAGGAGCATCACGGCGAACAGCGCAAAAGACTGCAAAAGGCGTTCGGCTATACATATGAAGAAATAATGAAAGAGATACTCCCGATGGCTCAGACAGGCAGCGAACCGATAACCTCTATGGGTATTGATACTCCCCTTGCCGTTCTTTCAAAGCAGCCACAGCCGCTTTTCAATTATTTCAAGCAGCTTTTCGCTCAGGTAACGAATCCGCCCATCGACGCTATCCGCGAGGAAATAGTGACCTCGACCACAGTATATATCGGTGAGGACGGAAATATCCTTGAAGAACGCCCCGAAAACTGCAAGGTCATGAAGGTACATAATCCGATCCTTACCTCCACCGATATACTCAAAATAAAAAATATGAAGGTAAGCGGCTTCAAGGTCGCTGTTATCCCGATACTTTATTATAAGAATACACGTCTTTCAAAGGCTATAAGCAGGCTTTATCTCGAAGCTGACAAGGCTTATAACGAGGGTGCAAATATACTGATATTATCGGACAGAGGCGTTGACGAAAACCATCTTGCAATTCCGTCTTTGCTTGCCGTATCAGCCCTGCACAGACATCTTGTCGTCACAAAGAGAAGAACCTCCCTCGCCGTCATACTTGAAAGCGGCGAACCGAGAACAGTACATCATTTTGCAACACTACTCGGCTACGGTGCAAGCGCAGTCAACCCCTATCTTGCGCAGGAAACAATACATGAGCTTATCCACGAGGATCTGCTTGACAAGGATTATTATGCGGCGGTTGACGATTACAATAACGCTATCCTTCACGGAATAGTCAAGATCGCATCAAAAATGGGTATCTCGACGATACAGTCATATCAGGGTTCTCAGATATTTGAAGCAATAGGTATCGGAAAGGAAGTTATCGACGAATATTTCACAGGTACGGTCAGCCGCATCGGCGGTATCACTCTCAGGGATATAGAAGAAAATGCCGACAGGCTGCATACCGAAGCCTTCGATCCGCTGAGCCTTGAAACAACGGACGAGCTTTTCTCACGCGGCGAGCATAAATTCAGGAGCGGCAGAGAAGAACATCTCTATAACCCGAAAACGATCCATACCCTGCAAATGGCGGCAAGAACAAATAATTATGATCTTTTCAAATCATATTCGCATATGATAACCGACGAAACGGGAACAATGAATATCCGCGGACTTATGGATTTCAATTATGCTGAAACACCCGTTCCGCTTGAGGAAGTCGAAAGCGCAGAGTCTATCGTAAAAAGATTCAAGACGGGCGCTATGTCCTACGGTTCTATATCACAGGAAGCACACGAAGCCCTTGCTCTTGCTATGAATATGCTCCACGGAAAATCAAATTCCGGCGAGGGCGGCGAAAGCGACGAAAGACTTCTGACCAAGGGCAGCAAGGAAAACCGCTGCTCGGCTATCAAGCAGGTCGCATCCGGCAGATTCGGCGTGACCTCGAAATACCTCAACAGCGCCGACGAGATACAAATAAAAATGGCTCAGGGCGCAAAACCCGGCGAAGGCGGACATCTTCCCGGAAAAAAGGTTTATCCGTGGATCGCAAAGACAAGACATTCTACCCCAGGCGTATCGCTCATCTCCCCTCCGCCGCATCACGATATTTATTCTATAGAGGATCTCGCACAGCTTATATATGACCTGAAAAACGCCAACAAGGGCGCAAGAATTTCGGTAAAGCTTGTATCGGAATGCGGCGTCGGAACAGTTGCGGCAGGCGTTGCTAAAGCCGGAGCAGGAGTAATACTCATTTCCGGATATGACGGCGGTACAGGCGCAGCACCCGGAAGCTCTATACATCATGCAGGTCTTCCGTGGGAGCTTGGCCTTGCCGAAGCGCACCAGACGCTTATTATGAACGGTCTGAGGAATAAAGTCGTTATCGAAACGGACGGAAAGCTCATGACCGGACGTGACGTTGCTGTTGCCGCAATTCTCGGCGCAGAGGAATTCGGCTTTGCCACCGCTCCGCTTGTAACTCTCGGCTGCGCAATGATGAGGGTATGTAATCTTGATACCTGTCCGTTCGGCGTTGCAACTCAGAATCCTGAGTTAAGGAAGAAATTCATGGGCAAACCCGAATATGTTGTCAATTTCATGATGTTCATTGCCGAGGAACTGAGAGAATATATGTCAAAGCTCGGTGTACGCACTCTTGACGAGCTTGTCGGCAGAACAGAACTTCTCAGGGTAAGAGATGGTCTGACCGACAGAGAAAAGAAAATAGATCTTTCCGCTATACTCGGATGCAGCCTGAAAGAGGATATCTCATACGAAAATAAATCCGGCTTTGATTTCCGTCTTTCAGAAACGCTCGACGAAAAGGAGATCGGGGAAAAATTCAAAGCTGCTTTCAAAAAAGGAACCAAAAAAGAGATCAGCATAGAAGTCAGAAATACCGACCGCAGTCTTGGAACGGCATTCGGCTCCGAGATCACAAAGAAATTCGGTGACAGTCTTGAGGACGATACATTCACCGTAAAATGCAGCGGCGCAGGCGGTCAGAGCTTTGGCGCATTCATTCCCAAGGGACTTACGCTGGAGCTTGTCGGCGACAGCAACGACTATTTCGGAAAGGGTCTTTCGGGCGGAAAGCTTATCGTTTATCCTCCAAGAGAGAGCAATTTCAAAGCCGGGGAAAATATCATTATCGGCAATGTCGCTCTTTACGGAGCGACAAGCGGAAAAGCATTCATCAACGGTATTGCCGGAGAACGCTTCTGCGTAAGAAATTCCGGAGCGATAGCCGTAGCGGAAGGCGTCGGAGATCACGGCTGTGAATATATGACAGGCGGCTGCGTTGCAATACTCGGCAAAACAGGCAAAAACTTTGCCGCAGGTATGTCAGGCGGTATTGCCTATGTTCTTGACGAGGACAGGGATCTTTATATGAAGCTTAACAAGGAATTGGTTCTTGTTTCCGAGGTAAGCGAAAAGGCTGATGCAGAAAAGCTGAAGCTTATGCTTGAAGAGCATCTGGCTGCAACAGGCTCAGAAAAGGCAAAAGAGATTCTTTCAGATTTTGAAAACAATATGCATCAGTTCAAGAAGATCATTCCGAGAGATTATAAGAAGATAATGGAAGAGATAGCTGCCTTTGAGGGAAAAGGGCTGAATGAGGACGAGGCAAGAATAGAAGCCTTCTACAGTATCACCGGTGAGCAATAAGGAGGTCAATCATGGGAAAACCAACAGGATTTTTGGAATATGAAAGAGAAGAAAGCACGGCATTTCCGATAGAAGAACGCATCAGGAATTTCAATGAATTCCATAAGCCGCTCAGCGAAAAGGAACAGAAATGTCAGGCTTCAAGATGTATGGAATGTGGTGTTCCGTTCTGTCAGTCGGGAATGATGATCGGAGGAATGATGTCCGGCTGTCCGCTGAACAATCTCATACCCGAATGGAACGATCTGCTTTACCGGGGAGCATGGAAGCTTGCTTATGAAAGACTGAGAATGACAAACAATTTCCCGGAATTTACCTCCAGGGTTTGTCCCGCTCTGTGCGAAAAAGCCTGCACCTGCGGAGCAAACGGAGATGCCGTTACCGTCAGAAACAATGAATACTCCATTGTGGAAAAAGCGTATGCCGAGGGCTGGGCGAAAGCCTGTCCTCCGAAGGTACGCACAGGAAAAAAGGTGGCTGTTATCGGTTCGGGTCCCAGCGGACTTGCAGCCGCAGATCAGCTCAACCGCAGAGGACACAGCGTTACCGTATTCGAGCGCTCCGACAGAGTCGGCGGACTTCTTATGTACGGTATACCGAATATGAAACTTGAAAAGCATATCATTGAGCGCAGGATCAGGATAATGGAGGAAGAAGGCATCGTTTTCCGCACAGGAGTAAATGTCGGAAAGGATATCACTTCGCAGGAGATCCTCGACAGCTTTGACAGGGTAATACTCGCCTGCGGAGCTTCTGATCCGAGGGATATAAAGGTTCCGGGCAGGGACGCAAACGGCATTTATTTTGCGGTGGATTTTCTCAGATCTACGACAAAAGCCCTGCTCGATAACGGACTCAGCGAGGGCAGCTATATCTCCGCAAAAGATAAGAATGTTATGGTCATCGGCGGCGGCGATACAGGTAATGACTGCGTAGGGACCTGCGTCCGTCACGGGGCAAAAAATGTAATTCAGCTTGAAATGATGCCGAAGCTCCCCGACGAAAGAGGCGCAAATAATCCGTGGCCACAGTGGCCGAGGGTCTGCAAGACTGATTACGGTCAGGAAGAAGCTGCCGCTGTATACGGAAGTGACCCCCGTGTATATCAGACAACGGTAAAGGAATTCATGAAGGACGAAAACGGAAATCTCTTTGCGGCTGTACTTATAAATCTGCAACCCAAAAAAGACGAAAAGACCGGAAGAATGATGATGAAGCCTGTCGAAGGCAGCGAACACACCGTTGAGGTCGAGCTTGTGCTTATTGCAGCGGGTTTCCTCGGAAGCGAGAAATATGTCAACGAAGCATTCGGTACCAAGACAGATGCGCGGAGCAATATTGCCTCTGCCCCGGGTATGCACAGCACAAGCGTCGAAAGGGTTTTCACAGCCGGAGACGCACATTCGGGACAATCTCTGGTAGTCAGAGCTATACGCGACGGACGCGACTGCGCTAAAGAGGTTGACGAAAGCCTGATGGGATATACAAATCTATAAATATATGAGAAAACCGCACCTGACAGTTAAAAACTTGTCCGATGCGGTAATTTTTTGTCTTATCAGCAGAAAATATCCTTTTTAGCCGTCCTGAAAAACGCTGCCGCTGCGCAGACAGCCGCAAGCGTAATCCCGATTGCAAGATAAACACCGTCTATATAGTGATTGGTCAGCAGCTCGGCTCCGTCGGCATATGCATAAGGAGTGATGTATTTCAGGAATTTAACGTCTTCGGTGATATTGGATATAATATTGAGGAAATACATTCCGACTGCAATACCTATCCCGATACCGATACCGCTGCGTATAAACGAAGATATCCCGAAGCATATCATTGCTATCTCCGTTTCTAAAATCAGATAGGCAAGCAGTATCAGCCACATATCCGCAAGATCGGAAGCCTTGCCTATGATAACAGAGGAAAGAACAGTAACTGCAGAAAGAACAGCGTTGAATATAACGATCTGAACAATAAGCGCGAGAAGCTTTTCGAATACAATACGGCAGCGCGACACAGGATGTGTAAAAAGAAACTCCGCCGTTTTTTCCTTTTCCTCCTTGCATAGCATTGAAATGCCGGTCAGCGCCGCAAATATCGCTCCGCCGATACCGACGGTATTGCCACATTCAATCGCAAAGTAATCAGGGAATCTGGAAAAATTCATCTTATCCATTCCGAAGGCTGAGGAAAAGCTGCCCATATCGGCAAGCATACCCTCCATCTCAGACATTTGCGGCTCCATCTGCGGATAAAGCAGGATAGCCGCTGCAAGCATGAAAGATACTACGACCGAGCATATTATAAGGGGCTGACTTCCGCGTTTCATTTCATGAAAAAACACAGTCATTTTTCATCACCCTCCGTTTTGTAATAATGCATGAATATCTCGTCAAAATCAGGATCGCTGATCGAAATATCTGTAAACGGAACATCGGCAAGCAGCGAGATAAGCTCCTTCTGATCGCCGTCATAGAGGAATTTTGCCGTTCCGTTTTCAAAGCACGGATCGCTTATATGGGCAAACTGCGGGATCTTGTCCGTTCCCTGAAGGACTATTCTTTTCACGCCCGTATGTCCGAGCTTTTCAACGCTGTCGCTGACAAGGATCTTTCCTGCTCTGATAACAGCGGCATGGGAGCAGTATTTTGATACCTCAGACAGTATATGGGACGAAAGAAATATCGTCGCGCCCTGCTTGTTCCTTTCCTGCAGGATAGAATAAAATTCCTGCTGCATAAGCGGATCAAGACCGCCCGTAGGCTCATCAAGTATATATAACCGCGGTCTGTGCTGCAAGGCAAGCACTATACCGACCTTTTTACGGTTACCAAGAGAAAGCTGACTTATTTTGCGCTCCTGGTCAAGCTCAAGCCTTTCGCAAAGCTCGTCCGCTTCTTTTTTGCAGTCCTTTTTCCTGAGTTTAGCCGAAAAGGAAAGGATATCCCTGACCTTCATGCCGTTATAGAAAACTGCCTCTGACGGAAGGTAGCCGATCTCAGACATTATCTCAAGATGATCCCTGAGGATATCCTTCCCGAATATCTCAGCCCTGCCTGACGTCGGAGAAAGCAAGCCCAGCAGAGTTCGTATCGTAGTGCTTTTTCCTGCGCCGTTAGGACCTATAAATCCGAAAAAGTCCCCTTCCCCGACTGACAGACACACATTTTCTATACCTCGGTGGATACCGTAGAATTTTGTAAGATCTTCTGTAAGCAGAACATTCATTTTGCGTTCGCCTCCTGACCGATACGGTTAAAATAATATCATAATTATATCATATACAGCCATTTTTTTCAACAAACGCTGTCAATTCTGATTTATCTTCTGCATGGCAGCTCTATCACAAAAGTACTGCCTTTTCCAAGCTCACTCCTGACATAGCAGTTTCCATTGTGCATTTCCACTATCTGCTTGACAATTGCAAGTCCAAGCCCCGATACTCCCTGCTTGTTTCTCTGACGATATGTATAATACCTGTCCCAGATGCTTTCAAGCTCCTCCGGCGGTATTCCTTCTCCATGATCTGTAATACTCAGCTTTACGATCTCTCCCGTTTTACTGAGCTTTACATTTATCACCTTGCTCTCCCCGTTATGCCTTACAGCATTGTCAAGGAGATTATACACCGCCCTTTCCAGTCTTCCGCTGTTTCCTTTGACTACTATCTCCCCTTCGATTTCCTTTTCGATATGACCGTCCTCACGGGCATAAAGACTGTCAAAATTCCTGCATATCCGCAGTACAAGCCCGCTGAGATCGACCTCCTCTGTTTCAGGCTCCTGACCCTCGCTTTGCATCTCGGAATATACAAGTATCTCGTTGACCATTGCCGAAAGCCTGTCAGTTTCGCGGATTATTACATCCAGATCACTTTCACACTGCTTTTCGTCCGTCCTCGAAATATCCCTTATCATCTCGGCATATCCCTTTATCATCGTAAGCGGTGTACGCAGATCGTGCGAAACATTGGCAAGCAATTCCCTCTGGAAATTCCTCGATGTTTTCAGTCTGCCGGAGGTTTCGTCCAGAACCTTGTTAAGCTCGTCAAGCTCGCTGCAAAAGCCCTTTTTATATACGTCGGGAATAGCATCATCGGCTATATGTTCAGCCTTTTCGGTAAGTCCTGCTACAGGCGAGGAAAAGCTTCTTGCAATGAACCATGCAAGAATGAATCCGCTAACTATTGAAATGACCGTTCCCCATAAAAGCTGTATCCGTATTATATCCACAGCGGAACCCATTGCCTGATTCATAGTGCTGATATAAAGCACATATTCCTCTTCACTGCTGCCGTAATTGATATATCTCCCGTATGTATAGCTTTCATCAGTGCTTATCTCATATATGCCGTTTTCAGAGTTTTCAAGACCGCTGAGAAAATCGTCATAATTCTCGGGAAGATTACGGTAGCCGCGGGGCATCTTTCCTGATGAAGTTTCGTCAGATTCCGTCCTTTTGCCGTTTATCTGCTTATTACGGTTCCTTTCATTTATGCCCTTGAACTGGTCAGAGGAATAGATGACTTCTCCGCTGCTGTCGGTAATAAAGACAAGCGCAGAATTTGTCAGGGAAAATTCATCTATTATTTCAGAAATATTCTCGCTTGTACTGTTTTCGACTATTTTCCCGGCAGCCGCTCTTGTGCGCTCTTTAAGCATATCATTATAAAAGCTCTGGAAAAATACTGTCTGCATTATCCACAGTACCGAAAAGATCAGAGCAGTGAAAAGAACAAAATACAGCCATAGCTTTATTCTGAAAGATTTAAGTTTCTTCAAGCTTATATCCCACCCCTCTGATCGTATGGATATAATCGCGGCACCTGCCGAGCTTTCCGCGCAGAAGCTTTATCTGCCAGTCAACTGTACGGTCGTCACCGAAATAATCATATCCCCAGACTTCATTCAGTATCTGTTCCCTCGAAAGTACAATTCCCCTGTTCCTGACAAGACAGACAAGAATACCGTATTCCTTCGCTGTAAGCTCCGCTCTTTCGCCGTCGATAAAGACCTCATGCCCCGGCTCATCTATCTCTATACCCCCGCAGGAAAGCCTTTCAGACGGATCAGCCTTTCTTCTGCCGGCATTTCTTCTGAGGATAACATTTATCCTTGCCATAAGCTCCTTGGGAGAAAAGGGCTTTGTAACATAATCATCTACGCCCGATTCAAAGCCGAAAAGCTTGTCATATTCCGAGCCTCTGGCGGAAAGCATCAGGATCGGGATATCCTTGAATTCATGTATTTTCCTGCTTGCCGTAAAGCCGTCGGTATCGGGCATCATCACATCCATTATTATAATATCGAAATCCTCTTTCCTGCAGATATCAATAGCCTCCTGACCGTCACCGACAGAAACGACCTCATGACCGTCACGCAAAGCATAACGCCTGATAAGCTCAATAATATCGGGTTCATCATCAGTTATAAGAATCCTTGCCATAATACCGACCCCCATAGTAAATCATTCTGATTACATTATACATAAATCAGAGTTGTCAATCAAGAAAAATCGAATGACAACTCTGAATAATATCATGCTGTGGTTTCTGTGTTTTCGCCGGATCGGGTATCGGAACTTTCAGCCTGATCCTTCTTTACCCTGTTCCTTTTTCTGACGGAAGCATCGGCATTGTCAGATGTACCGTCTGATGCGGAAGTATCAGCATTTTTCTTATGCTTTCTCATTCGCTCAGGCTTTGCGCTGTCGCTGCTTTCAGAAGAACCGGCATTGCCTGAGGTACTGTCCGATGAGGAAGAGTCGGCGTTTTTCTTATGCTTTCTCTTTCGCTCAGGCTTTGCGCTGTCGCTGCTTTCAGAAGAACCGGCATTGTCTGAGGTACTGTCCGATGAGGAAGAGTCGGCGTTTTTCTTATGCTTTCTCATTCGCTTTGGCTTTGCGCTGTCGGTACTGTCGGAAGACTTCTGATCATTCTGAGTTTTTTCAGAAGATTCTCCGGCGCTGTCCTGCTTAGATACAACGGAGCTTTCCCGGGGAAGTTCCGCAGCCGAAACAACTGCCGAGCCGCCTGCGATCATAACTGCTGCCAGAGCACAAGTGAGCGCAAAGACTTTTTTGTGTTTCATTGTAATCAATCCCTTTCATAGATATTGTATTTATCTTCTGTCGAAGAATAATACCGTTGCTTTTCATTATCATCTGTTCCATTCGGGCATAACAGCCGATCAGAACATTTGTCCTCTCATGCCGCCCATTCTGCCCATTCCTCCCATTCCGCCGCCCATCATGGACTGGGGTATGGAATCTACCTGCGAACCGTTGATGATAATTGTACCGCCGTTATACTGTGCCGTACCGTCGTAATCAAACGATGATACCTGTGCTGTTATGTTGATTGTTCCGCCGTTCACGATGATATTGCCGTTAGTGTCGATCGCGTCTGTATCGCCCTGACCCATTACGATCGTAATGCTGCCGCCGTTTATTCCGACCGTCGGGGTCGAATATGAGCTTTTCTTTGATGCATTGATACCGTCGTCCGATGCGGTGATGCTGACTGTACCGTCATTTATCTGAACATATGTTGCTTCGATGCCCTCTGAGGATCTCAGTGTCAGATCGCCGCCGTCTATCCTGCAAAGCGTTGTCGCCTGGATCGAATCGCTTGCTGCATTGATATCAAATGTACCGCCGCTTATGTATATCCAGCCAAGACTGTTATCGTCGTCATTTTCACTGTGAAAAGCGTCCTTTGAAGAAGTTATAGTGAAACTGCCGCCGCAGACTGCAATGGAATCATTCGCCTCTATACTGTCCTTTGCAGAGTTTATCGTATAAATGCCGCCTGTGATCTTAACATCGTCCTTGCCCGATATGCCGTTGCCCTGAGCAGAATTTACCGAAAGGCTGCCTGTTCCGTTCAGGACTATATCGTCCTTTGAGAAGATCACTGCGTCGGTATTTGTATCTCCGTCAGAAGTAAATGCTCCCGTTACCGAAAGACTGTTGCTGCCGGCTGATGTGATAAAGCACTTGTCTGCCGATACCACATATATAGCAGGCGTACTGCTGTTTGTTATGCTTACTCCGTCAAGAACGAGCTGCACCTTGGCGTCTTTTCCTGCCTCAACACGGATAGTACAGTTTTCTGCTGTGCCTGAGATCACATATATCCCTTCCTCAGAGATCGTGATATTATCATTGCTGCTTACCGTAATGCTTTTTGCTGAGGACAGATCGGGTTCCTGCTCCAGATCACGGCTTGTGAATATCTCATCTGAATCAAGACCGTCAGCGTCGGGGGTCGTCTTTGTGCCGAAGCTGCTGTCTGAATCGGCAGAATACGATGTTTGGTTCTGTTCTGCCGCACTTTCTGCTGACTGAGCTGCTGACTGCTCGCTGTTTTGTTTTTCAGTTTCCTGAGCCGCTGATTGCTCGCTGTTTTGTTTTTCAGTTTCCTGAGCCGCTGATTGCTCGCTGTTTTGTTTTTCAGTATCCTGAGCCGCTGACTGCTCGCTGTTTTGTTTTTCTGATTCCTGAGCCACTGACTGCTTATCCTCCTGCTCCGTACTGATCTCATTATTGCTGAATTTCACCGAAGCTGAAACCTCATTTTTTGATTCGCTGTCTGAAGAAGACTGTTCCTGTGTGCAGGCTGTCATAGCAGAACATAAAAATACTGCCATTATAAAAACTGATATTCTTCTTTTTAACATAATAAAGACCTCGCTTTCATTTGCATTTATCAAAGACCTTATCTTTGATCTGACTGTATTATATTCCCCGAATCAGGAATCAGAAAGGAATCAATTAGGAATTATTGTGGAATTTTTATGAATATTCTTACAAAATCTCAATATTGGACTTGTTCGGCGCTGTCTTAAAAGCTTTGCTTTCAACAAGCAAAGGCAAGCCGTAGGCTTGCTGTCGTTCAGTGGGAGATTTTTACTCCCACTGAACGGATATATGGCACCCGCCAGGACATCCGTAAGGATGTGCCGCAATAAAACTCATCAACTCAGCTCTTGGTGTTATTGTTGTTTCATCTTCAAGCTCATATGCTGCTTGATTAGATGAAAACATAGCCGGATCAATCAAATTTAAATTACCATTATCATACTCCATCTGAGCAAAAGTATTTGGCCATATCCAGTAAACAATTACCTGTTGCGGCTGACCCACCATTTCATCAGTTACTGTATACTCTCTGTCAAACCCTTCTTCGGGATCTATTCTCCTTGCGTAATAACTATTAGCCGATTGTAAAATAGCCCAAACAGGCATAAACAGCCGACTTTTTTTGGTTTGAACAACTGATTTTTCTCCGTTTAATGGTATAATTAAATTGCGAAAACATACTAAGAAACGGAGAAAAAATCATGCGAAATAAAGTTGTGCAGTTATCATTATTCGACACTTACACAGATGTACTTGACAAGATGGAAGATCACAAGTCGGAACTTATAGAACTTCTTGAAAAGTACATTGACTTTGATGCTATTATCCCACAGCAGTTTTATTATTCATATTATTGCTGCTATGCACCCGCATCTGCGTTCTTTATTTGTATTGTAGCAGTAACCTGAGTTTTAAGAACATTATTTGCCGGGGTCATTTCAGGATTATCTCCCCAAGTTCCATCACCGTCTCCTGATTCAACGCTGAAACTGTTCTTTGTGATCTCATGAGCAAACAGGTCGCCAAGAACAATACTAGAATAAAGCTTAGGTACAATGTTGGCCTTATGCTCTCTGCCCGAATCCTGCATCTCTGCTCCGCTTCCTACAAGAATACCATGTGTATGTCCTGTTGTCATTGGAACATAAATACTAATGTAATAATCCTCATAAAGATCATTTCCGCTTGACGCATTTTGATCTGCCATTAGTTTCGGATATCGTATCCACCAGTTCACATGGGTTTGCTTCTGCAATCTGTTGTCGAATTCTACGTTGCCAGTAATAAAAGGATTTTTCGGGTATGCCGTTTTTGGCACACCATTCCTTTTTGGAAATGCCCGCCGCATTGCATTCGGCAACGATCCGTTCCCACTGGGCTTGGCGGATAGCTAATGCATTCTGATCCATGGGGTTGCCCTCCTTATCCTGTGATAAGGATTATTATAGCAACCGGAGGGTTCCTTTTATACAACACAGTTTATTAGACGCTTACATTCCATGAGGGAAGGGAGGACGATAAAAGGGAGACCCGCTTGGAGCCTCCCTTAGTAGTGATTTGTTTGGTTTGGGGTTATTGATTATTCCTTATAAGCAGAGATTTCACCTGCCTATCGCTACTCTCCTTATCATCTGCTAATCCTCATCAATAACCGACGGATCAAACTTCGCGTAAGTATAAATGATGTAGGACTTCTTATAGGTATTGGACGGGCCTATAAGTTCAACCTCCATCTGAATCTTATAGTTCGCATATTCCTTCTTGGAAGTCAGAACATTACAGCTGAAGTCAGCTTCGAACATCTTATCCTTATCGTCCGGATTCTCGTGATCAATATTACCTGTATAGACATATTTTGAAGTATTCATCATATTCGCATCCAATGTAAGTGGGACCTCCTTGTCAGCAAGCGTGACATTGCTCAGATACTGGCTGATATCGTTCACTTGCTGATAGCTTGTTGTTCCGCTTGCGTTCGTAACCTTCTTCCACAACGATATCTTATAAACTATTTGGGTTGCCCTCTCGTAGTTTAACAAGACCGATGGAACGTTCCGATTGTAATCATACCCTTTGGCATGAAGCATCGTCAGTTTTCTTGGTGTTCCTTTCATTTGAATCTCCTTACAACAGTCATCAGCTGTAAGGTAGACAAGAAGCCGAAGAAAAGGAGTCACTAATGAATAAGGTACCCTCTCCGTAATCCATGCAGAAAGGGCAAGTTCTATTATAATGGCTGTGGCGGTCAGCAGTCAATAGGGGAATTTCGTAACCGTCAAACCCTCCGCACCCCATAAAAAGCGTCCCTGCTCGGATCTAACATCCAAGCAGGGGCTTGATCATTCATCGCCTTTGAATTTCAGGACTTTATCTACATATGTGATCATATCCTTGTACTCGATCTCAGCACTCTTGAGCTTGACCGACATCAAAAAATGCAGGAATGCACTGGTTTTCTCAAACTGGTACGGCTCCGCCTGAAAGATGTTATTGCATTTGGTGCAGGCAAGACTGGGCTCGTGCTTTATCGTGAATTCGTTCCTGTGGCCTTCAAATGTATGGACTGAAGTCTGGCTGATCTCAAGCTTCAGCGGCGCATGGCAGTAATAGCACTCATCAAATACTTCTTTCATTTCCGTCCCTCCACGGTAATAATATCGTTCCTGCCGGCTTTGAAAACAGCTCAGTCAGATATTTTTCGGCATCAAGTCCGTTCGCCTGAGCTGTGGATATTATTGAATACAGTGCCGCGCTTGCTTTGGCTCCGTGGCAGTGTTTGAAAACAGCCAGTTTTTTCTGCCAACGGCAAACGGTCTGATCGCGTTCTCGGCTCGGTTGTTGTCTATCGGGACATCGCCGTTTTCAAGGAATGTATAGAGATATTTCCGCTCGTTCATTGCGTATCTTACCGCATCTGTCAGCTTGCCTTTCCCGCTGACCTGTACCGTTTCAAGCCACGCAAAAAACTCGTCAAGCAAAGGCTTTATCTTTGCAAGGCGCTGTGTTTTTCTTTCTTCTGCCGACAGATCTTTCAGCAGACCTTCTTCGTGATATATCTCGTTGAAATATTCCACCGACTTTGCAGCAACAGAAGTGCTGTGCAGCTTTTTATCGCTCGGAAGAGCCTCAACAAAACCTCTCCTCGTATGAGCATTATTCGAGATCTCGAATAATGCTCACGTTCGCAGGAAGTTCGTGGAAGCGTTGCCGACTGACAAGGATTTATGGGAAACATCTGCGGCTGCGGAAGGAGTAAAGCGCTGCGACCGGCTGTTTGCTATTGAACGTGAGTATGACGGCAAGGACAAGGACGGAAAGCAGGTAGGAGAACCGCTCTCTCCTGAAGAAAAACACCGCAGGCGTAATGAAGAGGTCAGACCGCTTCTTGATGATTTCTTCAACTGGCTGATGACGGTCGATCCGGCTGGCGGCAGCAAGCTTGCAAAGGCTGTACAATACGCTTTGAACGAAAAGCGTTATCTGTACGGTTTTCTCGCTGACCCCGGAATTGAGATCAGCAAAAATCGTGCCGAAAATGCCATCCGTCCGTTTGTTGTCGGACGGAAAAACTGGTTGTTTTCGGATTCTACAAAGGGCGCGTCAGCAAGCGCTATGCTCTACTCTTTAGTGGTAAGCGCTAAAATGAACGGTCTGAATGCGGAGGATTATCTTATCCGCCTATTCCGTTCCCCTGATTCTGTCCTGCCTTATGAAACAACTTGATACACAACTATTCTGAGAGGTCTGTTTCGGACCTCTTTTTTCTTTGGGCTGCTACGCGGGTTTATTGGGCGGGTACGTTGGTCTTAGTTGAACTTTCGCTTGCTCGGAATATAGCATATCATTTGTATCCGCCCAATAACCCCGCGCCATGCCGAATTGAAGAAACCATGGTAAAATAAACTCCGAATAGAAATACTCCAATGAAGTGAAACAGAGTCCAA
>CACYWT010000008.1 GCA_902778175.1 uncultured Ruminococcus sp.
TGGACTCTGTTTCACTTCATTGGAGTATTTCTATTCGGAGTTTATTTTACCATGGTTTCTTCAATTCGGCATGGCGCGGGGTTATTGGGCGGATACAATTTATCAATAGATTTTATGACATTATATCGATTAATGATAAGATTGTCAATATTGTTTGTAAGAGTATCAAAATTATGCTAATCAGATTCAGCAAAAAAATGAACAAAAAACTCCGAACCATTTGATTCAGAGTTTTAGTTTATTATGTTTCAAATGAGTTTTCCTGTTTATCTTTTTCGTCTTGATGAGGTTGTTTAGATTGTACCCATTTTAAAGATAATAAATATGCCGACCCCACAAGGAAAAAGAGTAAAACTGCAAAGGATTCAATAATAGCTTTTTTGTAGAAAAGTGGAGAATCAAATTCTGACCATTGTTTGGCAGTATCAATTTGATCCTTTATTGGATAAATAAAACAAATAATTCCACTGGCAAGCATCAACATTGATGGAATCAAATGATTTGATATATTCAAGAAAGAAGTAATTATACAGATAATAACCACAATCGAAGCTATGACCTCATTTAACAACAAATATGTACCACGATCTAATTCATAAGGAGTAAAGAATGAATATGAATTGGAGTTAGAATAATCAATATTCTCTCTAAATACAATAAATATAAATGCTATTAAATATAGTACCCAAAATATAGTATTGAATAATATGCGCTGCTTTTCTTTAGATATTTTGTTTTCTATTTTTGATGTAAACTGATTTGAGGATTTCAGAAATAATAATATAATTATAGGAAAAGCAGCAAACAAAGAATTGTTCATCACTTCATCATATCTTTCATTTATTATTGTTAAGATAATCCATAAACCAGCAACTATAATTGAAACCCATGTAGGAATTGCAATTTTGGTTTTTGGGTTTATAGGATAGCCACAGTAAATACATTTCTGTGATTTATCAGAAATCTCATTTTGGCATTCTGGACATTTAATTAAAGACATGCTAATCACCGTGTTTTATGAAATAATTTATCTAATTTTATCACATTAAATAATTCATGTCAATACTTAACAAAAGATTTTACTATTATAATAATATTTATACTTTTTGTGCAGTTGACAACAAAAAATCCGGGTAATCATTTAAGACTACCCGGAATAATATTATAAATCAGAATATCAGATCAGTTTTCAGGCTCTAAAAGACCATAATCACCGTTTTTGCGTTTATAAACAACGTTTATCTCACCTGAAACTGCATTGCGGAACATAAAGAACTCATGTCCGATAAGATTCATCTGAAGAATTGCTTCCTCAACACTGAGCGGCTTTACTGTAAAAGTCTTTGTGCGGACAACAGAATATTCTTCCTCATCTGCGACATCATCGCCGTCTTCCTCAGCAAAATATCTTTCAAACGAATCGGATTTCAGCTTCTTGCTTAGTTTTGTTTTATTTTTACGGATCTGACCTCCCAATATATCTACTACTTCATCAAGTGCATCATTCATTTCAAGCGCTGTACACTCAGCACGATACATCATGCTGTCATCGCGTATAGTTACCTCAACCGTCTGGCGGTTTTTCTCAACAGTTACGGTTACGGTAGCTTCAGCAGCATCTGAAAAAATCTTTTCAAATTTACCGAGTTTTTTGTAAACACGCTCCTTGAAGTTGTCCCTAAGGTTTACTTTCCTGCCAATAATGTTATACTTCATAAGACAAGCCTCCTTGTATAAGGAAATTCTCTCATACCTGAGATTGTAATTATTATAACACTTATTAACAAAAAATAAAAGAGTATTTTGAAAAAATATGGTAAAATTTTATGAAAAGTTTTTATTAAAAAGTCACAAATAATAGTTTATGTTTATTCAAATGAAATCGCCGTTTATAATTACATCAGCAGGCTTGCACATTATATCGAGCGGATCTCCGTCATATATGACGATATCGGCATCCTTGCCGGGTTCCAGCGATCCGACACGATCGAATATCCCACAGATACGGGCAGGTTCGCTTGTAATAGCTTTAATTGCTTCGGTTCTGTCCATTCCCTCTCTTACGGCAACAGCAGCGCACATCGTCAGGTATTGTACAGGGATTTCAGGATGATCGGTAATAATTGCTGTGGGTCTGGACCTGCATATGATCCCCGGCGAAGCAGGCGTCAGATTTCTCAGCTCTGGTTTACTGCGGTCAGTAAGAAATGGACCGGACAGTATTCCAAGACAAAGATCGTCAATTTCATCACAAATAAGATGAGCATCAGTACCATGAACAATGACATAGCGTATTCCGAATTCCCGGCATATTCTCCCTGCTGTAATTATATCATCAGAACGGTGAGTATGGAAATGTATCGGAATCTCATTTTTGAATACGGGAATAAATGCCTCATAGCGTATATCATAATCGGGTTCATCATAATTATCACGGTCAGTGATCCAGTTAAGCTTGTCCTTATAATATTTTTTTGCTTTATACAGGGTTTCACGAATAAGTGAAGCTACTGCCATTCTTGTAACCGGGGTCTGCTCCTTATCATTATATACTGATTTAGGATTTTCACCCAAAGCGCATTTTATCCCGACAGGCTCACGAATTATCATTTTATCAATTACCCTGCCTTTGGTCTTTACAGCTGCGATCTGACCGGCAATAGGATTAGTACTTCCGGGACTGATCAATACAGTTGTAACGCCGGATTCAAGAGCCTGAGAAAAATATCTGTCTGTCGGATTTGATCCGTCTATAGCCCTGAGCTGAGGTGTCACCGGATCGGTATCTTCATTTCCGTCATCTCCCTCGAATGTCAGTGAATCCTCAAACATACCAAGATGAGTATGAGCATCTATAAAGCCCGGATACAAAGCCATACCCTTTGCATCGAAGAGCTCATCATCTGTTTCAGCAAAATCCTTCATTTCGCCCAAAGATTCTATTTTACCGTCTTTTATCTCCAGATAGCCGTTTTTGATCACACGGCATTCGGAATTCATCGTATGTATCTCTGTATTAATGATAATCATATTTTTTCCTTTCAAAAAAATCGGAGAGTACATACTCTCCGATCATTTATCTGTTTTACGGTTTCTGTGAATTGCCTCTTCTGGAATATCCGCCTCTTTTGTTTTCCATACGTTTAAGGTCGGACATCTTTTCATCGCTGGTCTGTTTGAATTTTGACAGCATATCCTCAAAGCTGGAAGGTTCTGTCTTGCGCGGAGGCTGCCATTCAAAATTGCCGGGACGCGGCGGAGCAGGCTGCCTTGGTGTTCCGGCTGAGCCTCTTCCCTGCTGCGGTGCAGATTTACGCTGCTGCGGAACAGCTTTTTTGATCGAAAGACTGATCTTGCCGTCTTCCCCGATAGAAATCACTTTCACCTTTACGGTCTGACCCTCTGTCAGAAAATCCTTGATATCGCTTACATAAGTCGGGGCTACCTCCGAAATATGTACCATACCGGTCTTACCGCCCTCAAGATCCACAAAAGCACCGAATTTAGTAATTCCGGTAACCTTACCTTCAACAATCATTCCTACTTCAAGATTCATACTTAAACTGTTTTCTCCTCTCAGTCTCCGGCAATGTTAATAAATACGACCTCACCGTTTTTTACATAGTCGAGCTCTTCCCTTGCGATTCTTTCCACATATCCGGCAAATGCTTTTTCATCATTATTTTTCACTGCATCGGATACTTTCTTCAGCTCTGCATTTTTCTGCTCCTGAGTGAAAATGATTTCATCTACCTGTGCGAGTTCGGTTTTTGCATCCCTGATTTTGATCTGCTGATCAACGATCATATAAAGAACATACAATGTAACAATAACCAGCAATATATAAAGCAGAAAGTTTTTACTTTTTTTTGCTTTACGGGTACGCTTAGAACGCCCCATTGTCTTTTCTTTCATACGATCACCCGCCTGCACCTGAATAAACTGACTAACGTAATTATTATACAACATATTACTGTCATAATGCAAGAAAAATCGACATACTTTTTTAATTTTTTTGCTTAGAAATACATTTTTTCATTATTCCAGCAAAAAATGAGCGTAATCTTTTTATTTGTTCTGTTATTTTACGCAAAAGCCTTTGTTTTATTTTTATTATTACAGAAGAAATATACCTTACAAAGCGTATTACCGGTTTTCCGCCAATAAAATATACAGCAGAAAAAGAAATCAATTCGGCAGCGATCACATAAAGCCTGACTTTTCCTTCCGTTTGCGAAATTGCATAAACCGAATTTATAAGACCTGCTGCAAGCATAAATAATATATCGCCAATGAATATCTGCCATGCCGCAGGAGGCGACATAATCCTTATAATATTGAGTAATAAATACAGCAGTCCGATCAAAGCTCCGGGAACAAATGCCCAAAGAAACGCTGCTGTCTGCTGAGCAGTAGTAAGCTGCAATACAACACACTTCCTATCTGAATAAACGGCTGAAAAAACTGCCCTCCGGCTTTTTTTCTGCGGTATATACAAGAGAACAGATATCTCCGCTCATACTGAGATCACCTGTATCCTGACTGAATCCGTTGATATGCAGTTCATATCCGCCTATAGTAAGCTCTCCGATTTGTGTTATAAGCGTTATTTTTTCTTCATTAAAACCGCTGACTTCTACTATCCCGGACATATTTAGTACAGACCTGTTTTCAAGGATAAGATTATGTTTTTCTTTTATTGTATTACTCTCACCCGAAGCCAAAAATATCTCCCCTCTTCATCTGTATTACTGAAATACTTATTACATAAGTATTTCATTTTATTCTCTGTCTTATGCAGAGAATACTATACTATATGAAGGGAAATATACAATTATTCCTCAATAAGCTTATACATAAGCGTAGCCTCATCTTTTTTTGCATATTCGTTTATGCTTATGACCTCAGCTTTTATGGGATGATTGCCAAGAGCTATTTCTATGATATCACCCACCTTGACTTCATATGAAGCTCTTGCAGGTTTTCCGTTAACGCTTACACGTCCTGCATCACAAGCCTCGTTTGCAACTGTACGGCGCTTGATTATTCTTGAAACCTTTAAATATTTATCAAGTCTCATATTCTCCTCCGAAAACAAAAACCGGTCAGCACGACCGGTTTTGTATTATATTATAATTCAAAAGAATTACTTATTTGCTACAGCATCTTTGAATGCCTTGCCTGCCTTGAAAGCAGGAACCTTTGATGCAGGAATAGTAATCTTCTCGTTGGAACGGGGATTGCTGCCCATTCTCTCTTTTCTCTCACGGCGCTCAAAGGTACCAAAACCAACAATGCGAATCTCCTGACCGTCTGCAACCTGCTCAACTATTGTATCGAGCAGAGCTGTTACTGCCTTTTCAGCGTCCTTGTTTGTAATTTCTGCCTTTGCGGCAACTGCCTTAATGAGATCAGATTTGTTCATTTGAATTTCCTCCAATTTAGTTATTAATATTTTCCCATAATTGACTCGCCTGTTGTTCAGACAAGTCCTGTATATTAACGCCTTCTTCTGACGAACATGCCTCAAAAGAAGCAAAATGTCCGATAAAATCATCGCAGGCATTATACAGCGATTGTTCTCCGTCAACATCGAATGATGATGACAAGCCGCTTACAGAAAACAGCAGTTCTCCGATAAGCTTTTCTTTTTCCTCATGATCTGCACCATCAGGAAGATTGTGCAATTTTTCAAGTACCGATTGTACCTGAGCAAACATTCTGTCCTTATCGCTACGGAATAAAGCACATTTGCCGGCTTTTTTATGCAGCTTCTGAGCGCGCATAAGCGAAGGCATGGTTTTGGAAACGCTTTCCATTGTTTCTGCCACCGTTGTCTGATCATGGGTTTTCATTTTTATTGTATCCCAGTTTTTCAGAACCTGCTCGGTTGTATCAGCATTGACATCGCCAAAGACATGAGGATGACGAATGATCATTTTTTTGCAAATATCATCAACAACATCATCATAGACAAAACTGTTTTCTTCTTCGGCAAGAACAGAATGAAATACAACCTGAAGAAGAACATCACCGAGTTCTTCTCTGAGATGTTCGCTGTCCTCAGAGTCTATGGCATCAACAGCCTCATATACTTCCTCAATGAAGTCCTTGCGTATAGACTGATGAGTCTGCACCTTATCCCACGGACAACCGTCCGGTGAACGAAGTATCCTTACGATCCCGATAAGATCGTTTGTATCATATTTTTCTTTGAACTTAAAATTCACTGTTATTCTTCCGTTTCTGCCCTTACGGGGTAAATAGGCAAATGAAAAACTTCAATGTCCGTATGGAAATAATCATACACAAAACAAGTTTTCATATGCATAATAGAACATATATTATTTTACCTTATCAGCCTGCGTTTTTCAAGTACTTTTACAATTTTATTTCCTTTCGGCATTTGGAGCAGATCCTCGCGCTTGATTGCCCTGATAAGAAGCAATACAATGAAATAAACCACAATAGCTGTAAGAATTGCCAGAATGGTAGCAACGCGCTGAACAAAAACAAAATCGAAAAGAATCTCTGAAAAATATGCTGCCACACCGCATATTATCGCAGCAATAAGGGGCTTTATCAGTATAGATACAAAATTCGGCGTGATTCTGGTTTCACGGCAAAGAATAAACATTGCAGTTACGGTCACGAAACCATAGCACACGATCGAACCTACATTTGCGCCCTGGATATTTATTTCCGGTATACCGACAAGAACATAGTTTACAACTATTTTCATTATCATACCTGCAATAAACAGTTTAAGCGGAACATCTACCCTGCCAATTGCCTGAAGCATACTGCAAAGCGGTGTACTCGTTGCAATGAATATAACCGAAATGCCCATTACAGCAAGAACCTTTGAACCTATCTCAACTTCATTTGCAACATTAGGACTGCTGTAGATCAATGAAAGAAGAGGCTCAGCCAGAACAGACATTCCGATTCCCGATGGTATCGTTACAAGAACTGTGACCCTGAGAACGGTTTCCATGCTCTCCTTGAGCTTTGTCCTGTCGCCGCCCGTCCATGCGGCGGTTACCGACGGAAGAGCAGTTGTACCAAATACCTGCGTTACAGCAGTAACAAGCATCATAAGCGTAAGAGCTATACCGTAACAACCGTAAAGATAGGTATGCGTGTTATTGGACATAAGCACATCATCAGGAATAAGCGAACCGTATACGTTGAGAAGTGCATCGGGATTTGTTTCCATGATATTGTATATCCGCTGCATTACAAGCGTTGAATCGATCATATCGGCAAGGCTCATTACTATTGAACCGAGTCCGATCGGAATTGCTGTCCTGACTAATGTACGGATTATAACATTATTCTTACGAGGCGGCGGCGAGGAACGCAGCTCTGCAACAGAAATACCGTCCCCTCCGCGTTTGTAGCGTACAAACAGAAATATAAAACCGAAAAACGAGCCGAGAGAAATACCCGTTATAGCAGCACCGATCGCTATCGGTATTGCAGCGCCGTTAGCTTCCGCCTCACTTGCGCATTTTATGCCGAGGACATATCCGCTGCTGTAATACGAATTCATGCACAGCTTCATGGTTACAAATGAAGCCGTGAAACCAAGAAACAGCTTGCAGGCAGCTTCAATTATTTCCGACACGGCTGTCGGAGTCATATTTCTCATGCCCTCAAAATAGCCGCGGTATATCGACATCAGACAGCCGAAGAAGATCGTCGGAGAAAGACAAAGAAGGGCAAAAATCGCATTTGGGGCATTTATTACCCTTACATATATGAAGCTGCCGATAACCATGGCTAAAAAGCAGATCAGTCCGGCAATAACAAAGATCGGAACAGACAGCTTATGTATCTGTCTGACATCTCTGTATCTCTTTTTGGCAATGCTCTCGGATACGGTTCTGGAAATAGCGATAGGAAAACCTGCCGTGGAAAGCATAAACAGCGGATTATAAAGAGCGTAGGCTGAATTGAACAGTCCGGTTCCCACTCCGCCGTACATTCCCGAGAGAAGGATCTTATAGACCATTCCCATCAGTCGGACAATTACCATACTGGAACCGAGTATAGCTGCGCCTTTCAGAAAGGACTGAGATTTTTCCTGCTTATTCTTTTTTTTCACTCAAGCACATCCTTTCGGATCAGCTAAGCCTGAACTTAAAGCAGATCGTCATCTTCAAAATTATCTTCCGTGAAATCGATCATGTCATCAGTAGGCATATGCTCATCCTCAGATGTATCAAGCTTTTCTCCGCATTTATTGCAGAAAACTGCTTTCTTGGAATTATACGCTCCGCAGGCTGTACATTTGATCTTATTGCCGCTGGAAGCGATAAGCTCCATTACGGATTCAAGCTCGCCTTTAAGCTCTCCGATTTTTTCGATCAGCTCAGCCTTGTTTGCGGAATAATCCTTTCCGGTAATTGCTTCTTCATAAGCAACTCTGCCAAGGATCTGGTATTTTCTGGAAATATCGGATTTCAGATCAGCAGCAGCGATCCTAAGCTTTGATACATCAATGACCTGTCCTGCCTTTTTACCGACTGTATCAACTGCAGTCCTTGCATTAAGAAGTACGTCTTCAAGAATACTCATAGCTTTATTTCTCCTTTACAATTAGTTTTGCCAATTACACGATCATGAAAAACGATCACTCAAATGCAATATGGCAATATTTATTTAAGAATGTAACAATTATAGCACCTTTTGTGCCGTTCTTCAAGGATTTTTGCTTATTTTTCGCTTTATCAAGCGGTTTTTTGTTATTTTATCAATAAGTGTAGCATCCTCCGCCTATAAATTCACGAATAAGTGAATTATCAGGAATAAGTGCGGGATCAACATCGGCAAATTTTTCAAGCGACTGAGCGATATGTGCGGCGTATTCGTAATTCACGCAATCGGGATCAAGCTTCCTGAAAAGAGGAGCGGCGATCTTCTTATATATACACGGCTCATATATATGAATTGAATTTACCGTGAAATCACTTGTATAACGGAAGGGTCTTATATATTTCTTTTCACCGTCAACAATACTGTCCCACATAGAAAGAAGATATTCAGGCTCAGTTTTGCGAAAACTGAAATCCCTTATCATTCTTCTTATAAAACGAAGCTCACGGTTCGTAAGGACATAATCTTCATTATTCTTTACGCCCTGTTTGACGCTGACGTATATTTTCTTAACAGCATCTTTCGGCATTCCTTCACTGATGACCGGATTCAGAGCATGGATACCTTCCATTATTATTACCGAAAAATCCTTTGCACTGATAAGCTCTGTTTCTTTTTTACGGGCGCTGATCTTAAAATTATAAAGCGGTTTAACAGCTTCTCCCTTTGAAGCAAGATCATACAGGGTTTTCTTTATAAGCGGAACATCAAGCGCTTCGACGGATTCAAAATCAGGTTTTCCGTTCGGAAGCTTACGGACAAAATCCTTTCCAAGATAAAAATCATCAAGGGAAATACGCTTGACAGCAATACCATTTTTTCGGAATTCATCTGAAAGCTTCAGAGCTGTTGTTGTTTTTCCGCTGCTCGACGGTCCTGACAGCAGCACAACATGATATTTTCCCGGCAAAGCACAAATCTGATCTGCTATAAGCTTGAGGTCATACTGATAAATGCTCTCGGTCATTTCTATAAAGCCTGCCGGATCTTCATTCGCTTCCTTATTGATACGGTTGATATCGCAGGCGTATCTGCGGTAAGTATTAAGATAATTCATCATAGAACTTTCTGATCTGCTCCTTTCTTTTCAGTATTTCTTCAAATCCTTCGATATATTCATATGGATATTTGTAATTAAATATTCTTGAAAGAGATTCTCCTCCGGGCTGCTTTAATTTTGTTACCGCACCGGCACCGCAGCCGATAATTGTATGGGTTTCGTCCATAACGAAAACATTATATATACCCTCAAAGTTCTTTTTTGACCAGCCCACATTTTCGAGATTACCTTCCATTCTTGACTGACGGTAAAGATAATACGGGATATAATTTTTTTCACTGAGCTGCTTTTCACAATAATCAAGCATTTGCGCGGCAGGACTGCTGCTTCCCATTACTGATCTCCCCTCCATGTTCAGTCTGGAGGATCGTTTCAAGGCAAGGGTATGTACAGTGATGCTTTCCGGATCAAGTCCGGTTATCCGGTCAAGAGTATCTGCAAAGCTTTCCGGCGTATCAGTCGGAAGTCCTGCTATCAGATCCATATTGATATGACGGAAGCCAAGCTTTCTTGCAAGCTCATATGCTTCTAAAGTCTGCGCGCTCGTATGCTTTCTTCCGATCACTTCAAGTACGCTGTCATTAAGCGTCTGAGGATTAATGCTTATCCGGTCAACTCCTCCTCCGAGTATTGCGAGAAGCTTTTCTTCATCAATAGTATCGGGTCTGCCTGCCTCGACCGTAAATTCTCTGCAGCCTGACATATCAAAGCTTTTTCTAAGCACTCCGATCAGTTCAGACATCTGCCGGGCGCTGAGTGTAGTCGGAGTCCCTCCGCCTATATAAACGCTTTCAAGTCTGAGACCTTTATCTCTTGCGATTTCAGCTGTATATTCGATCTCGCGGCAAAGCTTGTCAAAATACGGATCTATAAGTTTTTTCGCCTTTTCTATCGTCTGTGAAACAAAAGAACAGTATGAACATCTTGTCGGACAAAACGGAACGGAAACATAAAGACTGAATGAATCCGGTCTGCTGAGTGACAGTATCTTACGCTCATATCCTTCAGTTACAGCACAAAGCTCTGTTTTTGCATTAGAGACCATAAGCCTGCCGGTGAAGTATTCCTTTGCGGCAGATGTACCGTATTCAGATGCAAGACAGCGGAAAAGCTTTACGGGACGGACTCCGGTAAGTATTCCCCAAGGCTGTGTCACTCCTGTATGCTCACAAAGAATTTTATACAAAGCCCTCGCCATCGTCTGCTCAGAACATTTTTCCTCGCCCTCATCATTAACGGAAACAAGCATATCCGAACAGCGTTTATCCCCGTCGATATCAAGCTTTGCGAAAACCGTAATACAATTATACTGTTTCTCAAGCGAAGTGTAAATATACGGCTCCTCCAAGGAATCGGGTATATCGCTTATTACATTCAGTTTTTCATTTGGATAGAAAAGCCTGACAAGATTTTCTGTTTCATAGTGAAACGGATGGTTATCAATATAGATGTTCATTCAAAGCTGCCCTCATAACAGGATTGTTCTTTCTTTCATATTCAAGACGGCTGTCTTCGCCGTGTCCGCAGTATACATACGGATTGCCTTCCATATCATATATCTTTTTCAGAGAGGCGATCATATCATCACGGCTCCCTGTCGGAAAATCCGTTCTTCCGCAGGACATACTCATAAGCGTATCTCCGGTGAAAAGATGCTCTCCCAGAAGAAAACAAACACTTCCTTCCGTATGACCGGGTGTTGATAATACCTTTATGTAATCATTTCCGAAAGGAATACTTTCTTCGTCATTTACAGTCATATCAGCATCGAAGTGTTCACATCCTATCCCGAAGTATACAGCAAGGTTCAGACTGTCATTTTTCGTAAAGGGACTGTCCTTTGTACCTATTACAAGCTTTGAATCCGGATATTTGCTTTTAAGTCCGGCTGCAAATCCGATATGATCAAAATGTCCGTGAGTAAGCAATATATATTTCAGTTTTTCTGCGCCAAAGCTGTCTATCGTTTCAGTAAGCCTGTCGCTTCGTGAACCGGGATCAATCACAAAAGAGCAGTCATTTTCTTTATCCGTTACAAAAAAGCAGTTTGCCTCCAGCTCACCAAGAGGGAATTTATGTACTTCTATCAATTAAAACACCTCCGTTATCCGGCAAGATCATGGGAATCAATTATAATCGTAACCGGTCCGTCATTCAGAAGGGATACCTTCATATCTGCGCCGAATATACCTTTCTCAGTTTTTCTGACGCCGTTTTCTGTCATACAGTCACAGAAAAATTCATAAAGCGGCTGAGCCTGCTCAGGACGTGCCGCAGACATGAAATCAGGACGTCTGCCGCGGCGGCAATCAGCGCACAGCGTAAAATTGGATACAACAAGAACTTCTCCGTCAATATCTTTAAGTGAAAGGTTCATCTTGTTATTTTCATCTGTAAAAACACGGAGAACCGATATCTTTGACGCAAGCTTTTTTGCATCGTTCTCATTATCTTCCTTCTCGATCCCCAGAAGTATCAGAAAACCCTGCCCGATCTCACCAACTGTCTTTCCGTCAACCTTAACGGAACATTCCGATACTCTTTGTATTACTGCTTTCATTTTCTTCTCCTTGAAATAATATCAGTTTCTGCCTATGGATATAATACCGTTTATACCGCTCAGGCGGCTGATAAGCATTTTAAGATGATTTATTCCGTTCACGGTAACGCTTACCTCTACCATAGCTATGCCGTTCTTTCCCTCACGGGAATTAAGAGAATGAATAAAAATATGCATTACGGATAATTGATTGGTAATATCGGCAAGCAGACCTGTTCTGTCTGTAGCAGAAATACGAAGAGTAGCCTTGAAGGTTTCATTTGCTATATTATCCGCCCATTCCGCTTTGACCCATCGTTCAGGCTCAAAAGCCTTTGACAGATCTTTTGGAACATTCGTGCAGTTTCTCTTATGGATCGAAACTCCGTAGCCCCTTGTGATAAAGCCGATTATCTCATCACCGGGAAGAGGATTACAGCAGCGTGAATATTTTATCAGGCAATCATCAAGTCCTTCGATATTTACACCGCTGCTGACTTTCTTCTTAGGCACAGGCTCCTTCAGCACTACAACCGACGGCTGTTCAGTTACGGTATATTTCTTGAAATATTCTTCCTTGAGCTTTGGCAGTATTCTCCAGAGCTGTATTCCTCCGTATCCGATCGATGCGTAGAAATCGTCAAGCGTATTGCAGTTCTGACGGTGCATGACATCGGTAAGAAACTCAGGAAGATCCTTATCGGGAATATTGATATTGAGCCTTCTGAATTCGGCATCAAGCTGAGCTTTGCCCTCTATGATGTTTTCATCACGCTTCTCACGCTTGAACCACAAACGTATCTTGCTCCTCGCCTCACTTGTACGGACTATATTGAGCCAGTCACGCTTAGGTCCGCCGCTTTCCTTTGTCGTCATTATCTCGACGATCTCACCGGTCTTGACCTTGTAATCTATCGGGACGATACGTCTGTCGACCTTTGCTCCGATCATACGGTTGCCTACTTCACTATGTATGGCATAAGCAACGTCGATTACTGTTGCACCGTTCGGCAGACTGAGAACGTCACCCTTCGGAGTAAATACAAATACTTCCTCCGGGATAAGATCCATCTTTATTGTGCGGACGATATCAGTGGAATCATTGTCGCTCTGATTTTCAAGCATTTTTCTTATCCATGCAAGTCTGTCATCAAGCGAATTTTTCTTTGTTATACCCTCTTTATATTTCCAGTGGGCGGCAATACCGTATTCGGCAGTATAATGCATCTCCCACGTTCTTATCTGTATTTCAAACGGAATACCTTCCTTGCCGATAACAGTCGTATGCAAGGACTGATACATATTCGGCTTTGGTGTTGAAATATAATCCTTGAATCTGTTGGGCAACGGTTTGAAAAGATCATGTACTACACCGAGAACATTATAGCAGTCAGCGACACTTTCTACTATTACACGGACGGCGAATATATCATAGATCTGATCCATCGTCCTGCCCTTCATATAGGTTTTTTTGTAAATGCCGTGAATACTCTTTACACGGCCCTCAATATAGACATTGGATATCTCATCCTTTAATCTGTCATAAAGCTGCTGCTTGATATCCGATACGAAATTGAGCCTATCCCTGCTTTTTAGAGCAAGCTGTTTTTCTATCTCACCATAGCCTACCGGGTCAAGATAACGGATAGAAAGATCCTCAAGCTCCTCCTTTATTGCCCGGATACCAAGACGATGTGCGATCGGAGCATAGACCTCCATTACCTCAAGAGCCTTGTCGCGGCGGTGCTGCTCCTTCATACATTCTATTGTACGCATATTGTGCAGTCTGTCTGCGAGCTTGATAATGATGACCCGTATATCATTTGACATAGCTATGAGCATTTTTCTGATATTTTCCGCCTGCTGCTCCTCTCGTGATGAATACGGTATCTTACCGAGTTTTGTAACACCGTCGATAAGAATAGCGATCTCGGAACCGAATTTCTTTGTTACTTCTTCAAGCGTAACAGGTGTATCCTCGACCACATCATGAAGAAGGGCTGCAGCTATGGATTCGGAATCCATTCCAAGCTCGACAAGAATACACGCAACGGTTGTAGGATGAAGGATATAAGGGATCCCCGATGCCCTGCGCTGGTCGCCGTGCATTTCATTAGCAAACTGATATGCCTTGTCTATCAGCTCTAAATTATAATTATGATCGCTTTCTTTCATAAGCTGAACAAGCTCATTATAGTCCTGATAGTATTTCGTTTTTTCAGGCATTTTTTATATCCTCCCCTAATTTTCTCAGTATTCCCGACGCTCTGATATCGACCTTTCCTATTACATCTCTCAGCTCAACGTAAAGTATATCGGACGATCTTTTATAATTTATCAGATATAATTCTTTCATTATATCAAGAATTATCAGTATTTTGAAAATACTGACTGATTCGACCGCACTCTGAATCCTGCGGCTGAAAGCCGAAATATCATACACAAGTGCATCAATACTGTACTGTCTGCGGATATTCTTCTTGAAATAAACGTACAAAAGCTTAAAATCCTCTCTTGTAGGCATCTGATCCATAAGCCGCTTTTTTAGTATACCGCACTTGTACAGCTCATAATCCTGAACATCAAGCATTGCCTTTTCCGTATCAAAATACTGCATACTCAGTCTTATATCCTTTATGATAAAGGACAGACTGTTTTTTCCCTGATATGTATTCTGTTCCAGTATGACCGCGAAATCAAGAAGCGTTCCCTCTTTATACGGAAATTCTTCAGGAGTGGTAAAGAATTTCATCATATTCAGTCTTGCCTGACCTCTTGATATTGAAAGCTTCAGGTGCTTTCCGTTACCGACAGTGGTTATCTTTTCAAGCGTTGCTCCCTTTATTCCGAATACCGGAGTAGGATTGCCGCAGCCGAAAGGCTCAAATTCCTTGAGCTGATTTACCATATCCAGAACTATACTTTCGGGATTAAGCATGGCATCAAGCTTCAATGAAACCGGAGGCATATATTCGAGCATATTTGCCTGCCTGTTTATTGCATCGGAAAATGCTTCTATGTTCTCTTTCTTTATACTGAATCCGACAGCCATCGGATGACCGCCGAATTTTTCAAGCAGTTCGCTGCACTCAAATACAGCATCGACGAGGGAAAAACCATCTACACTTCTGCCGGAAGCCTTGCAGATATCATCATCCTCGGCAATAAGGATCGACGGTTTTCCGTATTTTTCAGTGACCCGGGAGGATACTATACCTATTACCCCCGGATTCCAGCCCGCGCTCGACAGAACAAGAACTCTGCGGTTTGCGATCTCCGGATTTTCTTCAAGTATTCTTTCGGCATCATTGAAAATATCTCCCTCTATCGTCTGCCTTTTTGAATTAAGCTGACTAAGAAGCTCCGCCTTCTGAACGGCAGCATCCGGGTCCTCTGTTAGAAGTAACGAAAGAGCATCATACGGAGAACCAAGACGTCCTGCTGCATTTATCCTCGGACCTATCTTGAAACCCAATGCTCCTGCAGTAATATCTCCTATCGACGCCTGTGATATCAGTTCATTAATACCGACCCTTTCGGTATTTTCAAGGTTCATCAGTCCTGCCTTGACAATATTGCGGTTCTCGCTTTTAAGCGGCACAATATCTGCTACTGTACCGATAGCGGCAAGGTCTGCATAATTCTCCATAATAAAGACTTCATTGCCCTCCATTGCCGTAATCAGCTTCAAAGCCAGACCTGCTCCGCAATAATCATGAAATCGGCAGGTTTCATCTGTTCTGTGCGGATTAACCACTGCAACAGCTTTCGGCAGGATATCAAGAGGTTTATGGTGATCGGTAACGACCACTTCCATGCCTAACTCGCCGGCATAATTTATTTCGTCAATTGCCGAAATACCGTTATCAACGGTTATTATCAGCTTTACATTATCGTTTTTCAGCTTTCTTACGGCTTCCATATTCATTCCGTAGCCTTCGGTATTTCTGTCAGGTATGTAATAACATACATTGGCAAAGACCGATTCAAGATATGAATAAAGAATTGCCGTCGAAGTTACTCCATCACAATCATAATCGCCGTAAATACATATTTTTTCATATGATACAACAGCCTTCTTTATACGTTTTACCGCCTTATCCATATCCTTTATCAGAAAGGGATCGTCAAGACCTAAATCGTATGAAAAAAATCGTTCTATATCTTCTTCTTCCGTTATTCCCCTTATGGTCAGCAGCATTGATGTAAAAGCAGGAAAACCGTATCGTGTACTAAGTTCCCTGACCTTATTTTTATCTAAATCCGGTATTATCCATTTCTTCATCAATAAACCGCCTCCGTATTTATTTATCATATCATTTTTTCCTGATAAATTCAATATAATTACACGATAAACACAAGATTTTTCAATATCTTCCGCTCAGAAAGGGTATACGAAAGCTTCGTTTTGTTCTGTGCGAACTCGGAGGGCAGCAGTTCACCAGAATGGTGTCTTCTCCTATAAGCTCTATACATTCCCATTTTATAACCAGATCTTCATATCTGCCGAATAATCCGAAGAATCTCGGCCTACCGAATATTATTATCGAAACAAGCTTTGCACTGATCGTATCTACTTCGACATCATCAACACATCCGAGCCTGCATCCGCTGCGGCTGTTGATCACTTCCTTGTGTCTGAGATCTGTTACCTTGCAGCAACTCATAAAAAAGCCCCCCGATAAACATAGTTTCAATACATACTATGTCACGGGGGACAAAAATGTTACCGGATTATACAACAGTTTTCATTCTTTTTTCTCTGCGTTTCTGTTCCAGTCTGCGTTCTGCCTCAGGAGCATTTTTTTCTACTATAAAGGTCAGAAGCAGGAATATAGCAAGAGAGATCACAAACAAAACAGCGATAATCAAAACAAGCTGTATACTGAAATCCGAAATGCCGAATAGATTGATATTTTCAAAACTCATAAAGCTGAAATTCCTGAAACAAAGAAGTCCAATGAGCATTCCTCCGTTCATAACAATGAACAGTGCAACACGGAGAGGATTGAACGGGAGCGATATCCTGAACAGCAGCATCATTGAAACTGCCGTAAGTATACATACGCTCAGCGTTGAATACTCCGCTTCGGAAAGTGAAAACATACGCATACATATTACCGACATTATTATACTCAGGACGATTGTGATACCCGCAGGAATTGCGTTTTTCAGAATATTGAACAGGAATATTCCCTTGATCCTGTCCCTATTCGGTTCAAGAGCAAGGATAAGTGAGGGTATTCCTATGGTAAAGGCATTTATGAGAGTATACTGTATCGGCATAAACGGGTATGGAGCTGTAATTGAAATGAACAGCAGTGCAAGCAAAATCGAGAAAATAGTTTTGGATATGAACAAGGTCGCTGAACGCTGTATATTGTTTATCGAGCGTCTGCCCTCTGCAACGACCTTAGGCATTGATGCAAAATTGGAATCAAGAAGAACGAGCTGGGAAACACTTCTCGCCGCATCACTTCCCGCTGCCATTGCAATACTGCAGTCGGCTTCCTTGAGCGCAAGTACATCATTTACCCCGTCGCCTGTCATCGCAACAGTATGGCCTCTGTCTTTCAGGGCAATAACAAATTTCTTCTTCTGCGCAGGAGTTACTCTTCCGAATACCGTATAGTTTTCTATTGCGTCTGCGATCTCTTCGTCCGTTTTAAGCGTAGTGGCGTCAATATAACGGTCATAATTCAGGACCTCTGCCCTTCTTGCGACATCGGATACGGTTATCGGATTATCACCGGAAATGATCTTTACCTCAACATTCTGGTCGGCAAAATATCTAAGCGTATCCGGAGCTTCCTTGCGTATCTTATCGTTCAGGAGCGCAAGACCGATCACACGAATATCGTCGGGCAGATCCTTATCATGAAAATCATTGTCCGAATGGGCGATCACTATGCATCGGTAATTACGCGAATAGCTTTCAAGAAGCTGTTTAAGTTCGGCAGGAACCTCACTGAGTATGAATTCGGCTGCGCCCATTATAAACGATCCGCTTTCGGGGAAATGAGCGCCGGACCATTTTTTCTCCGAGGCAAAGGGAATTGTCCTGTCCGCCTTCATGCTGCTGTTTGAACCGTATTTATTATGAAGTGCGGTAAAAGTGGCATTTGTATCATCGAGCGCACCTGTCAGGGCACGAAGTGCATCTTCGACATTTTCCTTTTCGCAGTCTCCGTAAGGAACGATATCAGCTACTTCCATGCAGCCCTCGGTTATTGTGCCGGTCTTGTCAAGGCAAAGAACATCTACACGGGCAAGTGTTTCGATACAATACAATTCCTGAACAAGGACCTTATGCTGTGCGAGCCGGATAACGCTGACCGCAAGAACTGTACTTGTAAGGAGCATAAGTCCTTCGGGAATTATACTTGTGACTGATGCAACACATGATACGACTACTGACTGGAAATGATGCGACATAGTACCAAATAAACTGGTTATGGTATCAGAAGAGTCAAAATCAACAAAATACTGACGCAGGAAAAGCAAAGCCGTAAGAGGGATTATGACAAATGCAAGCACCCTGATAATCGTCTGCAGTGTTATCATGATCTCCGAATTGATCTTCTTGATATATTTTGCTTCGGCAGAGATCTTTGCGGCATAATTATCCGCACCGACGTGTTCTGCCCTTGCAAGACATCTGCCGCTGACGAGAAAGCTGCCCGAAAGGATCATATCTCCGGGTTTTTTATGTATGGCATCAGATTCTCCGGTAAGGAGGGATTCGTTGACGTCGCATTCACCTGAAATCAGAATACTGTCAACGGGTATCTGATTTCCCTGACTGAATTCAATCACATCATCGAGAACTATATCCTCCGTACCGATTTTTTGTTTTTTCCCGTCGCGGATAACGTCAGCCTTTGATGCCGAAACGATCGAAAGCTTATCTATTGCCTTTTTTGCCCGTATTTCCTGAACAATACCTATCGTGGTATTAAAAAACATTACTCCGAGAAAGAGCATATTCTTATACGAACCGACAATGAATACCGATATGCCGAGAATAATATTCATAATATTAAAAAGCGTTACTATATTGTCATAGAATATACGTTTTACGCTTTTCCCCTTCGGCTGGGTGTTTTTATTGAACAATCCTTGCTGCATTCGCTGTTTTGCCTGAGCTTCGGTCAGTCCGGTTTCCGGAGGAGCGGTAATACGCTGACATGAAGAAGCAGTAATATTTTCAGCGGCTGTTTTTTTCGCCATAGTTTCACCTCATGTTCTCAGAAAAAATCTGAGATTATAACAATATTATATATTTTTCTTCAAAAACTGTCAATAAGAACTATGATAATCAGGAATAATAAAGGTTGACAAGAAACTTCAAATAGGATATAATATCATTCGTAAGAAGAATATGCCGGTGTGTTGGAATTGGCAGACGAGACAGACTCAAAATCTGTTGTCCGCAAGGGCGTGTGGGTTCGAGTCCCACCACCGGCACTCATTCCCCGAAGATCAGCTTCGGGGATTTTTTTGTCCAGATACTTCATCAATAAAATTGCTTTACATATCACGAAGATATTATCATATCATTTTTTCTCAGAACATCGGTATTTCTGTCGTTTTCTTCGGAATCAGGCTTTACAGCATAAATATACCCAGGATAATATACAATAACAGATATTCAACCGTAAAGTTGGCAACTTGCCATGCAAACATCAGTTTCTGCGAAATGATCTCCTTCCGTGGAAGCTCAAGACAAACAGAATACAAAGAATCAGCAATGCTACGCTTCCTGCCGGACCCGTCGAGGTCAGCCGGGCAGTTTCTCCTCCCATAGTAAGAAATACTTCTTCCGTCGGATTATAGAAAATACAGAATATCATTACAATTATTCCGCTGAGTATCGAATTGATTATCCTGAATAGAAGATATAATGGTGTCATTATTTTATTATCTCCTGAAACAGACAGTATCTGCAAATGAACGCAAAGTCCACCGAAACCTGCAGCAAATGCAAACCACCAAAGCGGCAGACCTGAATCATTAACAGAACAACAGCCGCCTGTTACTTCAAGTATTATCGGAAAAATAACCTCTGATTCCCGTTTCCCTGCTCCGAAATATACGAGCGTTTCACAGAATAACCGCACAATACCCGAAGAATGAAGTACTCTTGTAAAAACCGCAAAGACCGTTACCAATGCAGTCATTGTTATTACTGTTGAGGAAGAATCCCTTGCTGCGTTTATAAATGCTGATGACAGGATTACTTTGTTTTTTTGTATTTTCCTGATATCAGCACTGTTTTTTTCCGTTGGCCGCATACGGCTTATTATTCCGAGAAAAATTCCTATAACAAGGCTTGATATAACCTGTGAACAATACAGGATAATTCCGGCAGTATTATTTCTCAGCATAACGGCTCCTATTGCCGTAATCATGAAAGCAGGTCCCGGACATACACAAAAATACATCATCCTTCTCGCCTGCTCAAGAGTTATTTTTCCGTCAGAATATAATGCTCTGACACAGCCTGCTCCGACCGGATATCCTCCCGTAAGGCTGAGTATTATCGGCGCAGCACATATCGGAGGAAGATCGAACAGTATCCTTACTACTGGCGAAAAAAATCTCCCTATTTTTTCATCAGTCCCGGTGTACATAACAAACAAAGACAGCAGCATATAGGGAAACAGTGACGGGATCAGTATAAGTGCGCAGTTTTTCAGCCCCGTCAAGGCTCCTTCGGCGCAGTCGGACGGAAAAAATATAAGTAACGCAAATAATAACAGTGAACATACAACCGCCGTATTCTTTTTTATCTCAGACCTTGATATCATATTACCACCCACAAAATAATATGTGATCGGGTCTTTTTTTATTATTCAGCGCATAAGTTTTACCGTTACGGAGTGTGATATCATGAGAAACTTTCAAAAAAAGCTGACTCAGACACGGCAAAATATCAGCGGAGGACTGCGCTGCTTTCAAATGAATGTTTCCGATAACCGCGAGGTATTATTGGAAGGAAGCCGCGGAGTAATTGAATATAACGAAAACTCCGTAAAGATCAATACCGGCAAATATATTGTAGCCTTTTCAGGCAGAGGTCTGAAATTAAGCTGCATGAACGAATATAACCTGACAATCAGCGGATTCATTACTTCGATAGAATACATTATGTGAGGTTTTATATGCTTATAGTCAGATTTTTACGATGGATCTTCGGATATAGCGAAATATGTGTCAACGGGAGATTTCCGGAAAGATTTCTGAATCTTGCTTCAAGAAACGGTATTATTCTATGGGACCTACGTTCCGAAAAAGAAAACCTGTTTGCAAGTATCAAACGAAAAGAAACCAAAACTGCCCTGATATTCGCTAAGAAAACCGAATGTCAGCTTATCATAGTCAAGGAACACGGTCTTCCGTATTTTTGTCTGAAATACAGACACCGAAGCGGACTGCTTATTGGAGCTATCCTTTCTTCTGCATTATGCTGCTTTATTTCATGCTGCATATGGAATATAGATATCCATGCTCCGGCAGGCATAAATGAATATGAAATACGGCAGGAGCTTGCACAGCTCGGATTTCATGAGGGGATCATTTACTGTCAGGATCAGGTAAGAGATATTGAAACTAAGCTTTCCATGAATGATAAAAGAATCAGCTGGGTCAGCATAAATGTAGCAGGAACAAATGCTTCGGTTGAGCTGAGCGCAGGTATTCCGGCTGTTCAAAGGGAAAACAATAATGAAAAAACCGTCAGCAATCTTAAATCGACTGCAGACGGTACTGTTACACGGATAAGTGTGCGTAAAGGAAGCAGTATTGTAAAAACCGGCGAGGGTGTACACAAGGGTCAGCTTCTTGTCAGCGGAATCGCCGAACTTCCCGACGGAAGCAGCCGTTTCTATGACAGTGATGGAGAGATTTATGCATCAACCTACAGAATTCTGGAACTATCGGTTCCGAAAAATATTGATAAAACTATTATTGACGATAATTATAGTGAAAAACTGAATATCACTTTTTTCGGGATAACAATTCCTGCTGTTTTTAATGGTTCGCCGTATGACAAGCGAATAATCCGAACCGAAAAATACAGAAGCAATATACTTGATCAGGATATTCCGCTGAAAAGTCAAAGAGAATTATTTTTTTCTTACGAAGAAACTAAATACAATTATAATAAAACAGAAGCGGAAAAACTTCTCAGAAATCGGTTTCAGCTATATAAGCTTTTTGTGACCGGAAGCAGCGATACAAGAATCCTCAGTGAAAATATCAGGCTGATCGAAGACAGTAACAGCTACAGATTAAGAATACAACTTACCACCGAAGAAAACATATGCGAAAAGTCATATATCAGCGTTAAAGAAATATCATAAAACGGAAATATCAAAATCAGGAACGTATTTTTCCGTTGCACTGTCAAGCTCCTGCGCAAAACCGTCAAGCGACATATCGTCCAGCGCAGATAACACCTTATCGTATTCACGTTTGGTAATCGTTCGGTTTATTTCCGTATATTTTTTTGCATTACCGGCAGGAAAATACTGTCCCATCAGGCTTATAAGGATATCACTTCCGAAATTCCTGTCAAGATAATCAAGAACCGCAATGGAATTTTTTGTATTTGACGGAAGTATCAGGTGACGGACAATAGTTCCTCTCTGCATTATACCGTTATCATCAAAAATCGGCTTTCCTGTCTGTCTGACCATTTCAGCTATGGCAGGACCTGCATATTCGGCATAGTCCCCAGCACGGGAATACTTTGCCGAAAGCTCCGACGATATGTATTTCATATCCGGAAGATAGATATCAACTATACCCTCCAGCCTTTTAATAGTTTCTGCTTTTTCATATCCGCCGGTATTATAAACTACCGGGATATGGGGCTTATACTGTGTAAATGCATCAATTATCGCCTCAATATAAGGCGTCGGACTGACAAGATTAATATTATGTACTCCCAATTGTTCGAGACTCCTGATATGATCTACCAATTGTCCGACCGTAACGGTTTTACCCTTTCCGCCTGCGCTTATTTCGTAATTCTGGCAAAAAACGCATGACAGCACACAGCCCGAGAAAAAAATCGTCCCTGAGCCATTTGTACCGCTTATACACGGCTCCTCCCACATATGAGGAGCAGCGCGGGCTATTCTGGGAAGTGTTCCCATTTTACAGTAGCCCCTGCCGTATTCTTCATATCTTTCGGCATTACAGCTGCGCGGACAAAGATTACAGATATAGGTTTTCGTCATGTTGATCTCCTTATCAGAATATCGGAAACATAGTTCTTTATTCCAAAAAGAACGCTGCATATAACAGCGTTCCTTTGCATTATTTATTATTCACATTTCTTATTATCAAGACCGCAAAGAGATACAAGCTCCCCGATCTTATTTATAAATGATGTGACCCTTTCATCTTCACTGTCGCCCGGAAGTCCCAGTGCATCAGCGAGAGCGGCATATCGTGCGGTGGATACTTCATTGTCGGCAGCGCTCAGACGGACAACATCTGCAAGATACGGAGCAGAACCGTCAACGGAAATTATGCTTTCGGTATTCGCATAGGCGATTCCAGCCATTGCAGAAGCCTCACCAAGCTTTTCACAGCCACGGGGATCATTTGCCCCATTCTCAATAACAGAAGGAAGATATTCAAATACTCCCTTTATAGCTTCAATAGCAAAACCGTCCGTATATTCTGTTGCAGAAACTGAATCATAAGCATTGACTGCGCGGACAAGAGTATTAAGACCGGCATCAGCAGATAAAGACTTGTTTTCAGGAAGCATAAGATCGCCGTCAACAACTGCCATATCCGGCATAAGCTCATAATCAGCAAATATCAGCTCGTCTTCCCCATCGGCGATTACTGCATACGGAGATACCTCCGATGCATTTCCGCTTATATCAGGAATAGTTACCAGTATCGACTTTGATCCGAGTTTAGGGAATTTTCCTTCTCTGCTCATAATATCATTGAATTTTCCTGAAAGCTCACTGAGAGAAACATCGGGATACTCATACATAAGACGGATCAGTTTTGAAGAATCAATAGCAGCATTGTTTCCGAATCCGATAATAACATCAGGCTCAAATAATGACGCCTGCTTTGCTCCTGATGTCACAGCTTTAATATCAGCATTGTCTTCAACAGCATAAAAGCATATATGCTGAATCCCCATCAAATTGAGATTATCTTCAAGCGTGGAAAGCTTTCCGTATTTATATAAATTCTTATCAGTGACAATAAAGGCTTTCTTTTTTCCGTAAACAGCCCTCAGCTCATCAAGAGCAACGGATAAACAGCCTTTTTTTATATATAGCTTTTGTGGTGTTCTGAGCCAAAACATTGTATTCGCACCCTTTTATCAGAAATTGTTTTTTATGGAATACGGCTCCGCAAAAAGCGAAGCCGCATATTATATGTGTAATTATTCAAGACCCTCGGGAATATTATCACCGTAATAACCAAGCAGGAACATATGCTTGATCTCGCTGAACAGCGGATAACGCGGATTTGCGCCTGTGCACTGATCATCAAATGCATTTTCAACCATTTCATCAAGACTTGCAAGGAAGTCCTCTTCCTTTACGCCGTAATCGGCTATGGTCTTTTTGACGCCGCAAGTTTCCTTGAGAGCCTCGATCTTTTCGATAAAGAGTTCAAGAGTTTCGTTGTCGTCCTTTCCCTGAACGCCGCAGAAACGAGCACATTCGCAGTATCTTTCAAGAGTATGCGGATAAGCATACTGTGAGAAGGTACCCATCTTAGGCGGTACAGGAACAGCGTTGAAACGCATTACATGGCAGATGAGCAGCGCATTTGCAATACCGTGAGGAATATGATGATATGCGCCGAGCTTGTGTGCCATAGAGTGGCAGACGCCAAGGAACGCATTTGCAAATGCCATACCAGCCATTGTGGAAGCGTTTGCCATCTTCTCTCTTGCGATCGGATCGTTTGCTCCGTTTTCGTATGCAGACGGCAGATATTCAAAAATGATCTTCATTGCCTGAAGTGCAAGACCGTCCGTATAGGGAGTTGCCATGATTGAAGCATAAGCCTCAAGCGCATGAGTAAGTGCGTCGATACCTGATGCACTTGTAAGTCCCTTAGGCTGATTCATCATATTGTCGGCATCAATGATAGCCATATCCGGGAGAAGCTCATAATCAGCAAGCGGATATTTGATGTGTGTCTTTTCATCGGTAATAACAGCAAATGGAGTAACCTCGGAGCCTGTACCTGATGACGTCGGGATAGCTATGAAATAAGCCTTCTCGCCCATCTTCGGGAATGTGTAAATACGCTTGCGGATATCCATGAAACGCATAGCCATATCCATGAAATCAGCCTCGGGATGCTCATAAAGAACCCACATGATCTTGCCTGCATCCATTGCAGAACCGCCGCCGAGCGCAATGATAACATCAGGCTCGAACAGACGCATAGCCTCGGCACCTTCAAGAGCAGATGCAAGTGTCGGATCAGGCTGAACGTCAAAGAATGCGGTGTGCTGGATTCCAAGCTCATCAAGCTTGTCTTCGATCGGCTTAACGTAGCCGTTTTTGTAAAGGAAGGAATCTGTTACGATAAATGCCTTCTTTTTACCCATTACAGAACCAAGCTCGTCAAGAGCAACCGGCATACAGCCCTTCTTGAAATATACCTTTTCGGGAGCGCGGAACCAGAGCATATTCTCTCTGCGCTCTGCAACTCTCTTGATATTGAGGAGATGCTTTACACCGACGTTTTCTGAAACTGAGTTTCCGCCCCATGAGCCGCAGCCAAGCGTGAGCGACGGTGTAAGTGCAAAGTTATAAAGATCACCGATACCGCCGTGTGATGACGGAGTGTTGATGAGAATACGGCAGGTCTTCATTGCATTATAGTGTTTCTCGATCTTTTCTGCCTGTGCAGGGTGGATATAGAGTGAAGATGTATGACCGTAACCGCCGTCTGCGACAAGCTGTGCTGCCTTTGCAAGAGCCTCGTCAAATGTATCCGCCTTATACATTGCAAGAACCGGAGAAAGCTTCTCATGTGCAAACTCTTCGCTTATATCAACAGATTCGACCTCACCGATAAGTATCTTTGTTGACTCGGGAACCTCAACACCTGCAAGCGCTGCAATTGTATGAGCCTTCTGACCAACGATCTTTGCATTAAGAGAACCGTTTATAATAATTGTCTTTCTTACCTTATCAAGCTCCTCTCCCTTGAGGAAGTAGCAGCCTCTGTATTCAAATTCCTTCTTGACCTCATCATAGATGTCGCTGAGTACAGTCACACTCTGTTCGGAAGCACAGATCATACCGTTATCGAAAGTCTTTGAATGGATAATCGAGTTTACAGCAACCTTTATATCAGCAGTGCTGTCGATTATAACGGGAGTATTGCCTGCGCCTACGCCGAGCGCCGGCTTTCCCGAAGAATATGCAGCCTTTACCATTCCGGGACCGCCTGTTGCAAGAATTGTATCGGAATTTCTCATAAGCTCGTTTGTAAGCTCAAGTGAAGGAACATCGATCCAACCGATAATATCTTCGGGCGCACCTGCAGCAACTGCAGCGTCAAGTACGATCTTAGCAGCGGCAATTGTTGATTTCTTTGCACGGGGATGAGGGCTGATGATGATACCGTTTCTTGTCTTGAGGCATATGAGAGCCTTGAATATAGCGGTAGATGTCGGATTTGTTGTAGGAATAACCGCGCCTATAATACCTATAGGCTCAGCGATCTTCTTCAGACCGAACGCGCTGTCGTATTCAATAACGCCGCAGGTCTTTGTATCCTTATATTTATTGTAGATATATTCTGAGGCATAATGATTCTTGATAACCTTATCCTCAACAACGCCCATTCCTGTTTCCTCTACTGCCATTTTCGCAAGCGGAATACGAGCCTTGTTTGCAGCTATGGAAGCTGCCTTAAAGATCTTATCTACCTGCTCCTGTGTAAAAGAGGCAAACACCTTCTGAGCCTGTCTTACCTGTTCAAGTTTTGCATTAAAGCTGTCAAGATCCTGTACAAGTGTAGTTTCTGCTGCCTTCGCTTCAACTTCATTTGTGTTAGCCATAGTATTATCCTCCAATTAGTTATTATCAAAGCTGCTCCGGGTTTTCAGAGTGATAATTTTATCCCTGTTCCGTATCCGACGCCATATTCATGCATCAGACAGCAAGACGCAGCCTTCTACTTTGCCATACATTATTATATATAATTGTAAAAAAGTTGTCAATATCATTTTCCCCTTTTTTACTGCTTGTTAATCATATTCGGAAAAATAACCTGTTTAATGAATAAATATCATTTTTTCTTGTCATTTTCACAGTTCATTCAACATCACTATGATTCTCTATAAGCCTGCGTATGGTACTGCGCCTGAGCATCCTTCCGCGAAACGAAACATATTCATCATCAGGACCTTTTGTAAGTACTCTCAGCTCTTTGATTTCTGCCGGGGTTATCTCTGAAAAATTATTGCTTTTCTTTACGGCGGCGTTTTCTGTTTCTTCCTGATACGGAAGTACTATCTGTTTTTCTATCGCCTGATAGGTATTGAAAACGATAATATATGTACAAAGAACAGGCAGAAGAAACAAGGTCGATATTACGCCGACTATCAGGATAACTATTGCATTTCCGGCTACAACATTCATCGTATAAAGTATAATTGCGATAAGCGATATCGAAAGTATTGTCTTGAAATGACCGAATAAACCTGTTACGACCAGAACAACTGAGTTTTTTATTATTTCTGAAAATTTCAGCTTTACTGATACAGACATTGTAAGGATATTATTCTGAAAGCAGATAAAAAACAGTAATCCGATAAGGCTCAGGATAAAAGAGATAAACATTGCAGCTCCTTCAATGCCCGTCCGATAATAAGAAAATGTTATGAACATTCCTATCCCTACAAAGTAAAATATCAGAGAATCAAGGAAAAAATAAAGTGCATTTTCCTTGATACCCTTGATATAATCCTTGAACAAAGAAAGCTTTTGTCCCCTTACAACTTTAAGGCAGACATAAAACAAGCCTCCGACAAAGGGTGATATAAGCGGGATAAACAGAAAAAGCGAAAATATATTCAGCAGCCCGAAAAGGCTAAGGATATATATTATTCCCCCGAAAAATGCCATCGGAACACATATCATCAGATTAGCAAGGGTGAGCTTGCCGACATTTTCAAAATAGCCGACAAAAAAATCTGTCAGCGAATATTTTTTACCTTTGTTTTTTGTCATTATTATTTTACACTTCCCAATTATTCGGTTAAAAATCAAAAAGCCGCGAAAAAAGAACCGAAAACAATACATCAGCTGCAGATGATATCAGCGACAGGAACAAAAGCCAGAGCATAGCAAGCAAAAAATGCTTTATCCTGATATGAGGATCATCAGATACCGGAGTTCGCCTATATGAAGAAAGCATTCTCATTGAATGATTCAATGATTCGCAGCAAGCCGCACAGATCACCGCGCAGCAGATAAAAGCACCGGGGAGAATTATAAGCAGATTATAAAGTATTCCCCGGAATGAATATGCACTGTAAAGATAGCCCACGGAAAGACCATATCCATAACCTTTTATGAACGGGATCATGGCATCTGCAATGAATCCCCACAATGCCAGTCCGCACAGAAAAATTATCAGAAGAAATATAAAGGAGCAGCCCATTGATGCAATAAAAACGTCAACCGCGCTCTGCTTGCATCTGAAATGAAAGTCTGTCAGAAAAATAACATTCAGTTTTTTCATAAGACCTTCATCAGCTGATGCTCCGCATATAGAACCGGTTATTATTCCGCCGAAAAGCGTTATCAGCATAACCAGAAACAATGTACTTTTAAAAGGAGCATACAGACGGCTCCGGTTACTTCCCTGTAATCCTGCTGACCATATTATTTTCTTCATAAGCATTGACTCTCCCTGACGGTTTTATTTTTGCTGTCTTTTGTTAATGCTTATGAAAAGGAGAGATTTATTATTCTTTTCCGTAGAATTTTTCGGCGTACCTGACGCTGTCCATTGCGTCAGCACCATAAAAATCAGCACCGATCATATCGGCGTATTCCTGATTGAGTACTGCTCCGCCGACCATGATCTTTATATTACTGTCAGTTTTATTCAGAAGCTGAATAGTTTCCGCCATAGAAGGTACAGTTGTCGTCATCAGCGCGCTCAGCCCGACAAGTCTGCATTTATGTTCTACTGCACAATCCCTTATAGTTTCGGGAGGAACATCTCTTCCGAGATCATATACCGTAAAGCCATAGCTTTCAAGAAGAACCTTTACGATATTTTTTCCGATATCATGAATATCTCCCTTTACTGTCGCAAGGACAACAGCCTTGCTGCTGTCATTCTGCTCCGCAGGGATCCTTTTTTTCACGGATTCAAATGCTGCGGACGCTGCATCAGCGCTCATCAGAAGCTGCGGCAGATATGCTTTTTTCTGTTCAAAAGCGCTGCCTATCTCATTAAGTGCAGGTATGATATGATCGTTGATTATTTCAAGCGGAGAAATGCTGTCCAGAAGCTTTTCCGTATGGATAACAGCATTATCCTTCAACCCTTTTACAATACAGGTATGAAGTGTTTCTTCGGTTTGAGCCGCAGATTTGGTTTCCGCGGCAGGCTCTGCCGACGCATAATTGATATAATCCATACAGCCGGTATCATAGCCGTTAAGAGCACGGAATGCATAATAGACATTCATCATTGCTTTTGAAAACGGATTCATTATCGCGCAGTTCAGACCGCTTAACAAAGCATTTGAATAGAATGTTGATGTAATGATATCACGCTGAGGAAGTCCGAAGGATATATTAGATACACCAAGACTTGTTTTTACTCCGAGCGCACGGATAAGCTTTATAGCCTCAAGGGTGACGACTGCGCTTTCGGGATTTGATGAGATCGTAAGAGCCAGAGGATCAACGATTATTTCCTTTTTATCTATACCGTATTCAGCCGCACGACTGATGATCCTTTCGGCAATTGCCGCTCTTCCCTGAGCAGTTTCAGGTATACCGTCCTCTCCTATGGTCAGCGCGATCAGACCGCCTCCGTATTTCTGTACAAGCGGAAGCACATGATCCATGCTTTCCTGAGTGCCGTTTACGGAATTGACAAGCGGCTTGCCGTTATATATGCGCATTGCATTTTCAAGAGTATCAAAATTCGTTGTATCTATCTGCAAAGGAAGATCGGTTACTGCCTGCAGGGACTTTATGCATTTAAGCATCATTTCTGTTTCATTGATCTCCGGCAGACCAACATTTACATCAAGTATATGAACACCTGCATCTGACTGACGTATTCCTTCACCGAGTATATAATTCAGGTCACCGCTGCGCAAAGCTTCCTTAAGCTTTTTCTTACCTGTAGGATTGATACGTTCTCCGATAAGCACCGGATCGTCATCTATGAATACAGCATGGGTATAAGATGATACACAGGTAAAGTTTTTCTTTTCGGGGATGGTATATTCCAGAACAGAAGTTTTTTCCACGGTTTTACGGATAAATTCGGGAGTTGTTCCGCAGCAGCCGCCGAGTATGGTCGCTCCTCCCTCGGCAAGACTTACCATATAATCGGAAAACTCATCTGCACCAATCGTAAATACCGTTTTACCGTCTACGACCTCCGGCAAGCCTGCATTGGGATTTACAATAACAGGAACAGATGAATATTTTTTAAATTCTCCGATTATTTTCAGCATCATATCGGGACCGAGCGAGCAGTTCATTCCGAGAGCATCAACCCTCAGCCCCTCAAGCATTGCGATCATAGCGGCAGGATCAGCCCCTGTCATTAGTTTTCCGCTTCCGTCATATACATTAGTTACAAAAACCGGAAGGTCGCTGTTTTCCTTAGCCGCAAGCACCGCGGCTTTAGTTTCGTAGCTGTCATTCATGGTTTCTATCAGTATCAGATCAGCACCGCAGCCTGCCGCCGCCTTTACATTATCAGCATAAAGTGATACTGCGTCCTCGAAGGAAAGCTGTCCGAGAGGCTCAAGAAGCTGACCCGTAGGTCCCATATCAAATGCAACATATGCATCTTCTCTGCCGTCAGCAGCTGTACGGGCGCATTTTATTCCGGCCTGTATAAGCTCCCTATAATTTTCAAATTTTGCCCTGTTGATACCGAAGGTATTTGTCTTGACTATATTTGCCCCTGCATCAAAATACATTTTGTGGAGCGATATTATTTTTTCGGGATCAGTCAGATTCCACAGCTCCGGAGACTGTCCTGCCGGAAGTCCCATCGACTGCAGTACCGTTCCTGTGCCTCCGTCAAAGAAAACACGTTTTTCTTTTATAAGTTCAGTTATTTTTTTCATTTCTTATCCCCATTATTGCAGTAATTGATTTTACCGGCGTCATCAGATATGCGCTGTCGAGCGTTATTCCGAGAAGTCCCTGAGCATCAAGACGTCTTAGCAGCGGAACCTGAAAATGAAGTGAAAAATCCGCATATCCCGGACTGAATCTGGCAGGACATGACAGCCCCTCCTTCATCTTTCCGGCAGCATATCCGCAGAATGAATCCGCAGCTGCGGAAGCGATCGCATCAGTCACAAAATGTTCTGCCGACGACAAAATACTGAGCTTTGCAAGCAGCCTGTCTACAGCTATTCCTGTCGTTACGGCAAAAACAAACGCTTCTCTGCATCCGTAAAGGTTTTTATACAGCGCACTGCTGTCAACATTCATGAAACCGAAATCACAGATATTATCTTTTGACAGATCAATATCCGTGCGGATATATGAGCATTTATAATCTATTACTTCAAGCAGCCGGCTGCGGCATTTTCTGATAAGCTCATCGTCATACTCACGTCCGACACCGAGTCTCTGCGAAAGCTCTCCGCGGTTTATTTCAACCTCATCTGCTTTTGCACTAATCATAAATATATCGGAGCTTTTCATATGCTTTATCCTCCTGTGGTGCGGTCATTCCTCTGATGCAAGAATAAAATCTATCTTGCCCAGAGCAACCTCCGCCGAAGACGCTTCCGCATAAACCTCGTCGCCTATCGTAAAACTTTTTCCGGTAAGTCTGTCGGTTGTAGTAGTCATACCGTCAAATATGAAATCACTCCCGGGAATATTCATAAGATCAATAAAGCCTTCAATACCCTCCGGTATCATCACAAAAATGCCTTTATTTGTAACACCTGATACAACAGCATGATAACGCTCTCCAAGATGAGCTCTCATATATTCGGCAGCATAACATTTTTCGGCATCACGCTCAGCCTTTACTGCGCGAAGCTCAAACTCCGAAGAAAGCTTTGCTGATTCAACAGCAAAATCACTGTATTTCCTTTTGATAGTATCGAGCGGAACACCTGATACAAGATCAGTCAGAATACGGTGTATCGAAGTATCGGGATATCGTCTTATCGGAGAGGTGAAATGACAATAATCGTCGAGTGAAAGACCGAAATGTCCTAATGGTCGGCTGTCATAGCGCGCCTTCGCCATTGAACGAAGGACCTGTGTTGAAATCAGCTTTGAATATCTGGTTTCCTTTGCTTTTTCTATAAGTGCCGCAAGATCAGTCTGACGGACGCCCTCTTTTATCCTTCTGGTCTGGAATCCGCAGGCAGCAGCAAGCTCGGAAAGCGAGGCAAGCTTTTCTTCATCTGGAGCTTCATGCACACGGTAAACAAATGGCATTCCGACACTTTTTGCATATAATGCAGCAGCACTGTTTGCTAGTATCATAAACTGCTCGATCAATTCTTCCGCTTCTCCACGTTCACGCTCTGCAACACCTGTGCAGACACCGTTTTCATCCAGTACAAAACGCAGCTCGGTAGTGTCTATTTCCATTCCGCCGCGTTTCTTTGCTTTTTCCTTGAGAAGATCCGCGAGTATCCTGCCTTCGCTCAGAGTTTCGGAAACAGGCGCATATTTTTCCTTCAAGGCGTCATCAGCAGTATCGTCAAACAAGGCGTTCACCTCACTGTATACTCCTCTGACTTTTGATACGATCACACTTTTTTCAAAGCGGTAATCAATAAGATCGGCTTTATCATTCAATCTGAGAATTGCTGAAAACGTAAGCTTTTTTGTTCCTGCATTAAGTGAGCAGCAGCCGTTTGATATTTCAACCGGCAGCATCGGGATAACTCTGTCGGCAAAATATACAGATGTGCCTCGCTGACGTGCTTCTTCGTCAAGACGGCTCCCGCTTGTGACATAATGCGAAACATCTGCGATATGGACGCCAAGCTCCCAGCCGTTTTCAAGTTTCTTTACACTTATAGCATCATCAAGATCCTTTGCATCAGCGCCGTCTATTGTAAGTATAGGCTCGTCCGTCAGGTCAAGACGGCGCGAAACCTCTTCCTCCGTTATCGGCTCGGCAGCCTTCTTTGCAGCCTCATGCTTTACCGGTACGGGGAATTTAACAGGTATACCGTAGCTGTCGATTATGGCATCTGCGCATATCTTTGCGGAATTGCCTCTGCCGTATACCTTTATTACCCTTGCATATACCCGTTTTTCTTTCTGATCATAATATATTGTTGCCTTTACTTTATCGCCGGCTTTGCTTTTAAGCTCTCCCCCTTGTACGATTCTGAGATGATTGGCAAAAAATGAATCCGGGATAATATAAGAGCGTCCGAATTTGCTTTCCGGTTTTTCAATTGTTCCGGTTATGATCCTTGTCCCTTTTTCAAGTATCTTATCGACCTGCGCGGACAGACCCTTTTCTCCTGCTTCGATATTTTTGAGCATAACAAGATCACCGGGCATAGCTCCCTTTGATGATGCCGCTCTGACAAAAAGATCCTCCGTTGACCCGTCTATAGGTTCCGCAAAGGAATATCCTCTTGCCTGACGGACGATCCTTGCGGCAAGATAACCCATTGTTGAGGGAAGACCGACCTTCTTGCGGTTAATAATTATTTTTCCCTTTTGTTCAAGATAAGATAATGCATTATTGAATTCCTCTGTTTCCGGAGCGCCGCATAGAATATGCAGCTGCCTTCTCTCGACAGGCTCATCAAGACCCGAAAGTACAGACAGTACCGATTCATTTACTTCCTTGTTCATATTTCCTCCTGTAAATCTTTTACGTCAGTCAATACTGTTTCACAGTATCACTTACTTTTCTGATCACTGCATATTACATCTGGATTCTTTTTATCACGCAATGACAATATTATCCGATAACAGTATAAACCTGCATCTGCCATTATACTTTTGTTTATTAATACCGTTATTTTAATATTAACAGATAGCAGTGCGATATTCAAGCTTTAAGCTTTATTTTTTACAAGATGACGGCGTGAAAGTATTTTTACGATTTTATCATGATAAACATAATTTATCTCCGCTCCGTACATAAGGATCTCAAAACAAATATACAGCCATACCATTATCACCGCAAGTCTTGTTAGTCCGCCGTATATTGAAAAGCCCCCGAAATCATCAACATAAATTGAAATCCCGACAGATAATACGAACCATGCAGTTGCACTTATTATCGCTCCGGGCAGTTGGGTCATGAAACCGTATTCCTTTCGCACGCTTTTTTCAAGATTAGGTACGCTCCGGTACATCAATGCGAAAATAATTATCAGATAAATATAAATGAACAGATATCTGAGCGAATAAAGAAAAGCGACAAATTCAGGAAGATGTTTGATATAAGGCGTCATAAATTCATTCAAAGTAGATCCCAGCACAAAAACCGCAAGCGTCAGTATAAATATCATAACCAGAGCGAAAGTAATAATCATTGCTCTGATCCTCAGTAAAAACCAATTGCGGCTTTCGTAGGTATTATGCACACGGTTTAGTCCGTTGATTATCGCGTGAATACCCTTTGCGGACGACCAGAGTGTTATTATAAGAGTTATTATTGAGATCGAAGCTGTATCACTGTACATATTACAGATAAAATCAGACATATACTGTGTTGCTTTCTCATTCAGTACGGTACCGAGAAAGCTTTGCAGTGTTTCGACAGGTATATTTATATTTTGTAAGACCGAAACAGCAAACATAACAAGCGGTACAAAGGCAAGTATGAAATAAAATGCACTTTGTCCGGCTATTGCATAAACATTGTCATACTTTGCTTTATCGGTCAGCGGTTTGACATATAAATAGATCTTTTTTATTAAACTTATGATTTTTTTCATGATATTATTTATCACCAACTGATTATTAGTTTCCGTATGTATTATCCATTTTATTACGAAAGAAACGGATTATAAATTCACTGCCGACGCCCGGCTCCGAAGAAACACTGATATAACCTCCCTGACGTTCGATTATAGCCTTGCTCAGCGCCAAGCCTATTCCTATACTTTCCTTGTCTGAATTGCCGGAGGTATAGAAACGCTCAAATATATGCCTGATATCTTCTTTGGATATTCCGCAGCCTGTATCACGGATAACTATTTTTGTATATAGCTTGTTATCCGATACACTCAGACTGACTGTCCCTCCCTCTCCGGTATGTTCGATGCAATTCTTCACTATATTGATAAGTGCCTCTTCTGTCCATTTTCTGTCGCATAAAATCTCACAATCGTCGCTGTCATCGATCTTTACTGATACACCCATCAGCTCAGCCATTATCTCAGTGGCATTGACACATGAACCAAACAACAATGATACGGGGGTCTTTTCGTTATGAAAATCGATCGCATCAGCATCAAGTCTTGAAAGTGCAAGCAAGGATCTGATCAGAAAACTGATATGTCCGGTCTGAATCCTGATATCCCTTATGAATTTTTTACGAAGTTCCGGCGGCATATCTTCATCAGCAATACTGTCCAGCATCAGCGTGATCGAAGTCAACGGAGTCTTGAGCTGATGTGAAATATCAGAAATTGAATCCTTGAGCATAATCCCGGATTTTTTTGCATTTTCACTTTGTTCTCTCAGAACAACAGTAGTTTTATATATTTCATTCTGAAGTGACGATGATTCGTCCTCAGTATTCTGTTCCGGAAAAAGACTGTATTTTCCTTCATTTATTCTTGATACATATTTCGTAAGACCTCTGAGCTTGCGGCGCATCATGATATTATACAGTAAAAACAGCATCGTCAGAAATAATCCCGATAATAAACAAACAAAACCTGCCGATACTCCGATCTGAAGACTTTTGCTTTTATTGCTGAATACTGTCCAGTCTTCCTTTGTAATGCCATAGCTGCGCAAAAGCTGAACTGATTCTTCATCGGTTTCGTTTGTATTGAGTATTTCAATTATTTCCTGACCGGAAATATCATCATTTTTCTCCCTGACAGCAGAAATAATACGGCAAAAGGTATCGTATTCTTCATTTTTCACACTGTCAAGCATGACGGTCGTTATAATACCTGCCGCAAAAGAAATAACGACAGTAAAGATCAGACAGATCAGAATAAGTTTATTTGAACGCTTCATGCTTCCTCCATACGATATCCGATCCCCTTTACGGTTTTCAGCAGATCGGTATCCAGCTTCTGTCTTATTCTTTTGATATATACCGTCAGGGTATTATCATTTACATAATTGCCGGATATATCCCATATTCTCTCAAGAATAATATCTCTCGTTACGGTTTTGCCGAGATTCTGCATGAGCATCGAAAAGATCCTGTATTCAAGTGCAGTAAGCTCGACGGGAACACCTTTCCTGAATACTATATTCTTTTCGGTATCAAGTACAATATCCCCTGCGCGCAGAAGATTATTATCCGTAAGTTTTTTTCTCAGGGTGCGCTTTATTCTGGCAAGCAGTTCCCTTGTCGAGAAAGGCTTGGTTATATAATCCTCACAACCCATTTCAAATCCGTCTATAATACTGTTTTCGTCATCTATCGCTGTCAGAAAGATAACCGGAGCCTCATTGAATCGTCTGACATCTTTATATAGCTCAAAGCCGTTTCCGTCAGGCAGGGTAACATCAAATATCATAAGATCATATTCTCCGCCGGACTGACTGAGAGCTTTCTCATATGTATCGCAATGTATTACACTATAGCCCTCATGTTCAAGCATATATACAAGACTCATTGCAATCGTTTTATTATCCTCAACCAAAAAGATCTTCATTCGGCGATCACCTTGTTTAAACAGCAAAATAAAAAGGAAAAGTATCCCAACCGGAAGTCGGGATACTTATATTATATAACAAAATGATATTTTCAGTCAATTAAATATTATCATTCCTTATGGTTTCAATTATATTCTGGCGGCGAACCTTGCGGATCGAGAACATCATGATCGTCCATACTATAATCAGTACTACAGCAAAGCTGATGAGCAATGCCTGCCACGGGAATAAATATGATATCATAGCATTCGGCTGAATATTTCTAAACAACAGGTAAATCAGCAGGCTTCCGAGTAATCCCAACGGTACTCCTATGATAAGGGATTTGAATGTATAGAATATACTTTCAAGTGCGATCATTCTGTCAAATTCTTTCCCCGTCATACCAACAGAACGTAGCATTGCAAATTCCTTACTGCGGAGTTTCATGTTTGCGGTAATGGTATTGAAAATATTGGTAATGCCGATAAGCGAGATCACCGCAATAAATCCGTATACGAATATCTGAATCACAAGCGCAAGCGAATCCATCTGATTCTTCATCTTGACATAGTTGGTAATAATATATGAATCAGGAGATGGTTCCTTATTATCAAAGTATTCACGGGCTTTTTCTTCAACCCCATATGAATCAGAGGTTCTCAGATAAAGATCCGATATATTGACATAAGTATCACCGAAGGTATCAAAAAGCCATTCCTTACTAACGGCAAGTATTCCCGAAGGCTTAAAATTCATGTTTTTTTCAAAACTGATCAAGAAACTCATATCCGAAACTTCCGCACCGATAATAACGGGAGTATTATTTATTTTATTCATTATCGCCTTTTCTTTTTCATAAATTTCTTTTTCATAATCGTCAGCTTCGTCACTGATATAAGGATAGTTTTCTTCTGAAACCGTCATTTTCAGTTTCATTCCGACAGGTTCCTTTATCAAACGACACAGACGGGATTCTGTCTGATTGCCTTTTTCATCATAAATATAACCCGTATTGCAGTTTAACAGAACAGCCTGATTTTTCATTTTTTCAGGAGTTGTTCCTGCCTTTTCACAGATCATTCTGTAAGTATCATCATCAAAAGCGAATATTGACATATCTGCATATATCTTTTCTTCGTTAAAACCTGTATCATAAATATCGGTTCTTTTATAATTTTTTATCTCATCTGTTAATACAGACGGATCAAGTTCAATTGTTTGACCTGTATATCCGCTGAAATAATATATTTTGTTTTCAACATTGTCAAAGTTCGCTATTGCTTTATAATCTTTGATACATTCTCCGAAATGATCGTCTTTTTCAATTGTATAATAAAAATCAGATATGACAATATCACTCTTTTCTCCGGTAAAATATGTGCTTGTATATGAGAATACATATCCGACAAATGAAGATACCGTCAGGAAAACTGCAATACTGACCACTATTGAAACTACTGTAGCACGGTATTTCTTTTTGCTTCTCTTAAGATTTTTCCATGCTATGCTTCCGCCCATACCGAAAAGCTTTGTGATAAGCTTAGGAGTTTTATAGCTTTTCTCTTTATTTCTTTTGCCGATCTTTATATCCTTATTACTTCTGATAGCTTCAATCGGAGAAATATGTGAAGCACGATTTGCAGGAGACATGACTGAAAGGAAGATCGTTCCCGCACCGAGAAGTACCGCAATAACAATCGCAAGAAATGAAACAGAGAATGCGATATTCACACCGTTAAGTAATGAATACAGAAGGTTTCCACAGATTTTTGTCAGGAAAAACGTAGTGCCGACGCCTATAAGCACCCCAAGAGGAATACCGAATATACCTAACATAAAACCTTCAAAATAAACATTTCTTCTTATCTGCCTTGGTGTAGCTCCGACCGATGAAAGCATACCGTAGAGCTTTGTTTTCTCCGTTATTGAAATTGCAAAGCTGTTGCGTATGATAAACATACTTGAAACCATAACTATCAGAAAAAGAACGGAAACAATACTTGTATAGAGAGCTATTTCTTTAGGATCTGACGTTATGAGCTTTGCATTGAGCAAATAATAATTCGGATTAATATATAAAATGTTCTGATCGTATTTCGGAAGATTATCATCCATATTGCTTTCTGAGAGCATTCTCATGAATGACTGCTCATCCTTCCAGATACTCTTTGCTTCGCTGTAATCCATGCCTGATATTTCGGCAATGACATTGCAAAAGCTGCTTTCGCTTTCAGGCTTCAGTCTGACATAAAGACTTCTGTAGGGTTCTCCGATTTCTCTGAGCTTTTCCGAAAAAAAGGAATAATCAGCAATAGTATATACCATCTGGTAATCTGAATGATCTGTGACCTCTCCTGCAAGATAATCATAAATACCTACGATCTTAAAGCTTTTCTTTTCATAAACTTCATAAGTAATGTCAACGTCATCACTTTCAATGTACTGAAAAAAACGGAAATCTGTGCCGTCCGGATTCTTGATATGACTTGCACCGATATCAAGCTCCATCATATCGCCTATCTTATATTCTTCCTTGCAAAGTTTATTCAAATGCGAAGATATCAGGATTTCATCTTTATTATCCGGAAAACGACCTTCTTTAAGCTTTCCCCCGAAGCAATCGGTAAATCCTTCTTTCTGGATCCCGAAAATCTCATAATTACTATAATAAGCGGATTTTGCATTATTGTTATGCGCATAACCATATGTCAGAGTTTTATATGCTGCTTCAATATCACGGTGCGAAGTGATCTTTTCAACATCTTCATCGGTAAAATAACCTCTGAATGCAATATCATAATTACCGGTAGACTGAATCGAGTGATTGATTATAGTCTGATAAGTACTTGAGATCATACAGGCAATTACCGTTATGAGCGCTACGGAAAGAGCTATTCCGATTATTGTTACGATAGTACGGCTCCTGTTCATTTTCAGACTTTTTAGTGTAAGCTTTTTCATTGTGCTCATACTATCAGACCTCCTCAACGATCTTTCCGTCACTGATCCTTATAATACGGTCAGCATCTTTTGCTATTTCCAGATCATGAGTGATCATGACTATTGTCTGATTATATTCCTTGTTCATCATCTTGAAGAGGCTCATAATATCTTCGGTCGCTTTTGAATCCAGATTACCTGTCGGCTCGTCAGCAAGAAGAAGCGACGGTCTGTTTATCAGGGCACGTCCTATGGAAACCCGCTGCTGCTGTCCGCCGGAAAGCTGATTCGGAAGATTGTTCCGTCTATCCATAATACCAAGATCAGTCATGATCTTGTCAAGTCTTTCTTTATCAACAGACGCACCGTCAAGATTTACAGGAAGGGTGATATTTTCCTCTGCGGTAAGAATGGGTATAAGATTATAGAACTGATATACTATGCCGATCTGTCTTCTGCGGAAAACTGCAAGCTTATCGTTATTCATTTGTGTAATATCATTTCCGTCAATTAATATCTTTCCCGATGTTGCTCTGTCAACACCGCCGATAAGATGCATCAGAGTGCTTTTTCCGCTGCCGCTTGCTCCGACAATTGCAACAAATTCGCCCTGCTCTACGGAGAATGATACTCCGTCAACAGCATTGAAGCTGCCTGTACCTGTTTCATAGGTTTTTACAAGATTTTCGGTTCTCAAGATTTCCATGTTTTTTCCTCCCTGATCTGCTTTCGGTTTTATTCTGTTGAACATTTTTCCCTGTTTGCTTTCATGATTGTCATTATAGCCTTCCAAAGTGACTGCAAAGTGACTGAAAGAAAAATCCGGAAATACAATACAGTATCTCCGGACATTAATTTTTTATCTGATGACAGTAACCTTGCAGGCTGATTCCTTTCCGTTATAGGTACGCACTGTAATATATGCGATACCGGGCTTGAGTGCTTTGAACTGACCTGTCCAATCTGTCTTTGTCATTTTCAGAATATTGCTGTTGCTTGTGCGGTAAGTCCTTGATGCGCAGCCTGCATCGGCAGGTATTGATGCGCTGAGTGTTGCTGACTGACCAACTCTGAGCGTCATGCTCTTCTTACTTATCGTGACCGATCTCGGAGCTGCCTTTACCGTTACCTTACAGGTGCTTTCCTTGCCGTTGTACGTTCTGACGGTGACGTATGCAATACCGGGCTTTACACCGACAAATTCACCCTGCCAGTCTGTTCTTGTCATTCTGACAATACTGCTGTTACTGGTGCGGTATGTACGCTTTGCACAGGCTGCTCCGTCATTTACACCTGATCCGATAGTGTATTTTTCACCCACACCTATTGTAAGTATACCCTTAGTGAGCGTGATTTTTGTCGGTGCGTTTTTTACTGTTATCTTACAGGTCGTTTCCATACCATTGCTCAGGCTTGCAGTAACCCATGCTGTACCTGCACCCTTAGCAGTAACAGCTCCGTTCTGTGTAACTGTTACTATCCTTGAATTTGATGTGCGCCACTTTACAGTCTTGTCCTTAATGGAAGAAGGAATTACAGTTGCCTTTATTGAAGAAGATTCGCCGCTTCCGAGAGATAAGGCTGTTTTATCGAGAACCAGCGCCATATTGACCGTTCCGCTGATCCTTATTCCGGAACATTCGCTGTTGAAATTGATTCCCGTTCCTCCTGCACTCTTGGTACCGCCAACCATATTATCGGAAATTGCAATATTTTTGGCAGCAATACAGTATACTCCGTAATCCTTGCAGTTTGTTACGATGTTCTTGTCTATCTTAGTCTGCACAGTCTTGGCAAGATCTATACCGAATGAACCGCATTTCGTGATTTTTGTATTTTTCACTAAGGAATTAAGACACTGCTGTTTTTCAATAGGAACCTTAGGATCGGGACCAGGAATAAAGAATATACCGATCTCCTTACAATTTGTAAATCCGCAGTCCTTTATGGTCGTTCCGGAAGAAGCAGTATTATGTATTCCGTTTGTGCCTATATCGTTAAAATAAGTCTGCTCAACATTTATACCGTCTGAAAGGTTTATTACCATACCGTAGTTTTCGGTATTTTTGACGGAATTGCCGATATAGGTCTTTCCGCCGCAGTCAACTGCCTTTCCGACATTGACATTATAGCTTTCCATTATCATTATACCGACGCCGGAACGGGCTTCACCCTTCAGCTCATCGTAATCAAGATCCTTATTGAGCTTTACGTTACATACGTTATTGCCGGAAATATTACATTCATATTCTCCTCGTTGTTTCTTTAAATCGGAGTCAAAGTTTTTATATAATTCATTCCAATACGGATCATAAGTATTGCTGTATTGTACACACTTTATTCCGTCTCCGCAAACATTTGTAATATTGTTTCCGACAATAGTACAGCCCCTGCTGTACTGAGGATCGTAAAGACCGGTATTACTATTGACATATCCGCCATACAGACAGATCGCATGACCTTTTATATTATTGAATGTATTGTCAGCAACGACAACTTTTTCCGAATGATGAATATATATTGCCTGACTCTTTACATTGTTGAATTTACAATTCCTGATCTCGGAATATTTAGCTCCATAAAAGAAAACAACACCGTATTTATCAGAACTTCCTCCGTTTACAGTCATATTTTCAATAATATTTTTTTCATATGAATTTGATAATTTGATCAAACGGGATTTATCAGAAAGATTCCATGTTCCTCCTCTGATTATCTGACCTCCGTAGCCCCAGCAATCGAGCAAAAGATCAGCAGTACCAGTAATGACCGCATCTGTGGCATCAATTGTAAAATAATCGCCCGGAATCGATACTGTTTTATCAATCTTAAAATTACCATGAAGCTTCAGGGTAATTCTCTTATCCGTCATATAATTTTTGTATTTTACCAGAATATCAGATACATCATTAATTGTTGCACCCATATTTGAATAAAAGTCAATTGTTGCTTTATTTGTCCTGATATCAAATGATTCTTCGACCGCCTTTCGCCCATCTACAGCCGAAACACTGACAGGCACGGACAAGGCAACACCTGCGGCGATCGCTGCGGACAGGAACAGTGAAATAATTTTTTTGATTTTCATTATTAACCCCTCCCACAAAAACTTTAAATCAATCATAAATTATAATTCCTGTTTTGAAAATAATAATATCTATTCATTATTTTCAATTGCTGAATCAATGGTATTAAAAAAGCGGTCGGCAATACCAACCGCCAATTATGTACTTTTGTTTTATCATGATCTGACAATATTACGCCAATCAAGATCACCGCGCTCAAGACCGTGAATAAGAACCTCACCTGTTGCAATATTGGTAGCAACAGGAATATTATGCATATCGCAAAGTCTCAGAAGATTCATATCATTCGGCTCATGAGGCTTCGGATCAAGCGGATCACGAAGGAAAATCAGCATATCTATTTCATTGAAAGCAACACGGGCAGCTATCTGTTGATCTCCTCCCTGCGAACCGGCGAGAAAACGCTGTATTTCCAGACCGGTCGCTTCCGAAACCATTTTACCGGTTGTACCGGTTGCGCATAAATTATGTCTGCTCAGTATTCCGCAATAAGCTATGCAGAACTGTACCATTAGTTCTTTTTTTGCATCGTGTGCGATCAAAGCAATATTCATCTCAGATTCCTCCTAATGTAAATAACATAATAAAACTCCTGTTTTTCCGACAGAATATTAAAGGATTAATGCCTTAACGGTGAAATTATATCCGGATCAATCCTCAAGCGGAACATGAACACCGTCGAGTCTTGCAGCGATCCGGTCAAAAGCATAAACAGCCTTTAACCTTCCCTCAACAGGTTCGCCCCTCTGGGTAAGAGAAGCCACGGCGTTATCTTCCGGAACAATACCAAGAAGTCTTACACCTGACCTGTCTATTACTGCGTCAAGATCAGGAAAAACATTCATTTTTCTGAATTTTCGTTCGTTAAAGCGGTTAATAACAAGCAGTATCGAGGGAATATTCATTTCTTTCAGCCTGCTCCGAACCTTATCACAGCTGCGAACCGAAAGCGGCTCCGCATTGGCAACGATTATCGCCCTATGAGCCGATACCGCAGCCGACTGAAATCCTGTGCCTATTCCGGCAGGACAGTCGATAAGGATATGGTCGTAATATTTTTCAAGCACCCTTACGAGCTGCTTCATTATATACGGGCTTACCTTATCCCTGACATTCTGCGGCGCCGGAAGAATGTAAAGCTCCGGTACAGTTTTACACGGATATATGGCACTGTCAGGCGGACAATTTCCGATGACTATATCGGCAATATCAAATACAAGCTCGCCGCTGACGCCAAGCATCAGATCAATACCTCTCATTCCTGCATCGCAGTCAATGATAAGTACTCTGCTGCCCCTCCTGACAAGGGCTGCGCCAAGACCGGCTGCAAGTGTGGATTTGCCTGTTCCGCCCTTTCCCGATGTAATAACTGTCACTTTTCCCATTTTCAGATACCTCTCTATTTACATTAGCACAATTTTTACATAAAGTCAAGAGCAAATAGATAATTTTCATACACATTAAACATATTGCTGTACTTTCGCATTTTATAACCGCAAAGTATGTCCCCCGAGTCTCGCCTGCCGGCTCGGTCGGTGCTTCTGCTTCGCAGAGGTGTCCACTGGACACCCGCACCCTCTAAGGAAGCAAAGCTTTTAATGCTTTTTCCCGGACAGAAATTTCCGCTTTTATAAGGAATACTCCATATATATGACATTCTAAGCGTAAAACTATCATAACATAAAGCAATGCCCGAAAACGGGCGAAAAAAATCATTCGCTTGCTTCGGGCTTTTTGTTATCAAGATGAAAATATTCTGTCATTACTTTTTTTGCAGCATTGATCGCAACCGCACTTTTTGCACCATGTTCAACCATGACGCCGATTGCGATTCTGGGATTTTCATATGGGGCAAAACAGATAAAGTTCGCATGGTCGGAACCTGAGTTTTCTGCTGTACCTGTTTTGCCGGCTATCTGCATCGGGAAACCGTCAAGCGGATAGTAACTGTTTGTTGCCATATTCATTGCTTTTTTGACTTCATTGAGATTCTGGGTACTGACGCCCATCTTATCCATAACCTCCGGCTCTGTCTTATAAATCACTTCAGAACCGTAATAGGATTCCACTCTGTCAACAACGTGCGAACGCAGACGAGTACCGCCGTTTGCGAGAGTCGCTGCGTATGTTGCAAGCTGCAGCGGTGTGAACTGGTTATCCGACTGACCGATTCCCGCCGGAGAAACAAAGCTTTCATACCACTGAGATCCCATTTCCCGGCTGTATTCAGGTCCTGCAAGAGTACCGCGGCTTTCGGCTATCTCTACTCCTGTACGCACACCAAGACCGCAGCGCTTAGCATACATATCAATATTATCAATTCCGAGCAATCTTGCAGTTTCCGCAAAGAATACGTTGCACGAATCACGGATACCCTGATACATATCTATTTCACCGTGATAACCCATACACCAAAGATGCAGACCGTTCTTTGTATATTCTCCCTGACAGTTTATATGCGTTTTTGTGGTGATAGCTTTTTCCTGCAAAGCAGCAGACGCCACCATCGGCTTGAACGTCGAACCGGGTGCAAGCGCGCCCATGAATGCTCTGTCAAACAGAGGAACATTTTTATCAGAAGCGAGCTTTTCATAGTCGCTGTAATATTTTGAAAGGTCATACGAAGGATAGCTTGCTGCGCACAAAACAGAAAAATCACTGATATTCAGTACTACCATTGCGGCGCCCTTACAATCTGCGCCCATGTTTTTATCTCCGATATCCTTTGCATAGTCGTTTGCTTCCTTGACTGCTTCCTTGAGAGCCTTCTGGGCTGTCTTTTGCAGTCCTGAATCAAGCGTCAGATATACCGAATTTCCAGGGTGGGATTTTACGGTGCTCTTGATCGAGATCTTATCATCGGCGCTGACCTCATATGTTATGCTTCCGCTGCTGCCGCGAAGTTCCTTTTCAAGCGCGCTTTCAACACCGCTTTTTCCAAGTCTGTCAGTATATGAATAGCCTTTGTTTTTCAGCTCGGTATATTCATCAGCAGAAATAAGACCTGTAACTCCTACCATATGCGGAGCAACAGTACCGTTTTCATAAACGCGCACAGCAGTCGATTCTGTTGTAACCCCCTGAACAGACTGCATATTTTCCGAGATCACATTCATTGCACGTTCGCTTATCTCATCGGCAAAAACATACGGATTGCTCCTGCTGTAGCCAAGCCGGTTCATATTGTAGCGAACACTGATTATATCTCTTTGCTGTTTTTTGGAATAATCCTCGCAACCGTATTTTTCAACAAGCTTTGCCATACATTCCGCCGCTGTGGAATACGGGTTCATGTTGAGGTTATCCTTGCTTTTCAGTTCATCTATTTCGCTGGTTTTCTTTTCATCAAACGAATAGTTCCCGTCTGCATCAACCTTTATCGGAAGCTCGTCCTTCCATTTTCCGCCGCAGCTTTCGATAAGAGCAGTCAGCTTGACAATGTTATCATTCAGTTCTTCATCGGGCATGAATATCTTGTTTATAACTACACGGTAACCTGTTTTATTCACAGCAAGCGGAACCCCGTTCACATCAAATATCTCACCGCGGATAGCATCGGTTTCCACAGTATATTCCGTGGACGTCAGGGCTATTTCATTATAATAATCTTTCTGGAATACCTGCCACTGAACAAGACGGGCGGACAAAGCGGCAAATGCAACAAGCATTATTATTATTACAAGTACCGAACGCCATTTTCTGACTTTTACTTCCATGTATTTCCGCCTCCCTTAGTCCTGACTTGTTCTTGAAGCGATAAAACGGTTTATACCGTAAAATACGGGTATAAATGCAAAAGTATATATTATTTTTGACACATAATGGGTCAGAAAATAATTCAGTTCATTTCCGTAACCCATCAGCACATAGAATAATAAAAACTGTCCTGTTATTATTACGGGTACGCTTATTGCGCCGATGATAACTGCTGTCAGAAGATTTGTACGGATATAGTTTTCCATAAGTATGCTGATAATATAACACGCTATGGCAAGCATTATCGCATAATAGCCGACAGGACCGCTGTATCCGGAATCTGCAAGCAGTCCTGCCGCAACTCCGAATGCTATAGAAGGTATTTCCCCTTCAAAAATAGCTATTGTCAGCGCTATCGGCAGCATAAGCACCGGACGTCCGCCGAATACCTCAAGAGTGAGCGCAGGTATGCTTTGAATGACAAAGCACAGCAGAAGCTCCAGCGAAAATGCTGTATATTTTACAAAATTAATTCTTTTCATAAGCTTTCGCTCTCTCAGGATTTTTTCTTTTCGGAGGCTTTGCTGCTTTCCTCCCTGAATTCGTCTATTTCGCCCTTGCCGCTGAAATTGGTAATTATCGCAGCACCGGTAATCGTCCTGACATCTTCAAACGGCTTGATAAGAGCAACAGGCATTCCCGAATATCCGTCATAATCGACCTTGCTGACCGTGCCTATCCTGATATTTTTCGGATAAAGACCGCCATAACCCGAAGTAACGATTATATCGCCTGTTTTTACGGTATTCTGGGCAGAAATATTCTTCATCACTGCAATACCGTCATCACTGTATTCTGACTTTCCCGAAACAACACCCTCGTCCCCTGTACGCTTATCAACGGAGCCTACCTGTGACGCAGGAGATATTATCGAGGTCACCTTGCAGCTTTTCAGATTAACCTCGCATACATATCCTACAAGCCCGTTATCAGTCATAACAGGATCGTTTACCTTAACTCCGTCCGTGCTGCCTTTGTCAAGAATAAAACCGTAGAAATTTTCATTCGGGTCGCGTGAGATAACGGTAGACGGCATTACAGAAAAATCTTCATTGTTTTTCTTTATATTATAAAACTTATACAGTTCGTCATTTTCTTTTTTCAGATCATAGTATTCAACGAGCATTTCATTAAGACGGCGGTTTTCCTCCGCAAGCTCGCTGTTCTCCTTTTCGAGCTCTTCATTACTTCTCGGAGGAGTGATCTTTTCTCCTGCGGAATTTGTTGCGTCTGTCGCAACACGCTGAAGAGGCACAATGATGAATCCGTTTACAATGCCTCCCACAGCCGGATTGCCTGCAGTGATAAGAGCTACCACCAGCAATATGCAAATTGTTGTAATGAGAACCTTAAATCCTTTTCCAGAAGTCACTCTGTTCATTTATTTCCTCCGGATCATAACAAATACGGGATACCCTTTTAACTGAGCATCCCGAAACACTTTAGGAAGCACTGATCAAATAACGCGATCCATTCAGTGTTTCCTTTACAATAATCCCTGTATTATCTTCTGCGGGATCTTCCTTTTCCAAGACGATCCAGACGTTTGCCTGTTCCGTCTACAACACAGTCAAGGGGACGTTCAGCAACATGAACAGGCATACTCGTTTCCTGAGCTACAAGAAGTTCAAGTCCTCTGAGCAATGCTCCTCCTCCTGTGAGCATAATTCCGTTGTCTATGATATCTGCGCTGAGTTCCGGAGGCGTCTGCTCCAGAGTGGTCTTGATCGCCTCGATGATGACCGAGAGCGGATCTGCAAGCGCATCTCTGACCTCTGCAGCGGAAATAATAACGTCCTTAGGAAGACCGTCCATAAGATTTCTTCCCTTGATCTGCATACTGCCCTCACCCTCGTAAGGATATGCTGAACCTATACCTATTTTGATCTCCTCAGCGGTTCTTTCACCGATAAGGAGGTTATATTTCTTCTTGACATACTGGATTATGGATTCGTCGAATTTATCTCCCGCAACTCTTACGGAACAAGCCGTAACGATATCATCAAGAGAAATAATTGCGACCTCAGATGTACCTCCGCCGATATCAACGACCATGCTTCCCTCAGGACGGGTCACGGGAAGACCTGCTCCAATAGCGGCAGCCATAGGCTCTTCGATAAGCTCTACCTGCTTTACTCCTGCTCTGCGCACTGCATCATCAACGGCTCTGCGTTCAACATCAGTAACACCGGACGGTATGCATACAATAACACGCGGCTTGCTGAATGCAGATGTCTTGACGACCATCCTTATGAAACGGTTGAGCATTGTTGCGGTAATATCAAAATCAGCGATAACGCCGTCTTTAAGAGGACGGACTGCTACGATCGAACCGGGAGTCCTGCCGATCATATCCTTTGCCTTTGAACCGACAGCAACAACGCAGTCAGTACGGACATCAACTGCAACTACGGAAGGCTCGCGCATTACTATGCCCTTGCCCTTCATGTATACCAGAGTATTGGCTGTTCCGAGATCAATACCTATATCCTTTGAAAACATATGATTCCTTCTCCCTTTTCCCTATTATACGATTACTGTTCATTTTGTAAAGCCATTTCAAAGGCATATGCTTATGACATACCTCAGAGTATATTATACGCTCAAAATATGCCAATCTCAACTAAAAAATCAGCTTTGAGAAAACTTCTGCTTTAATATGAAAAATGATAGGTACTGCCAATTATTTTTTGTATATTTCAATGAAAAACCAATGGCTTTTTTATGCGATACGACAAATCATAATCTTCCGCTGGAGCCGAATCCCCCTTCTCCGCGCTCTGTACTTCCAAGCTCGTCAATTTCTGTAAACAGCGTACAGCACACGGGCATTATTACCATCTGGGCTATTCTTTCATCGGGATCAATGGTATACTCCTTATCGGAAACATTACACAGACCGACGCATATTTCTCCGCGGTAATCGCTGTCAACAACACCGACGCCATTGGAAAGACATATGCCGTGCTTTACTCCGAGTCCGCTGCGCGCAAAAAGAAACGCAGCAAAATCGGGAGAAGATAACTCTATTGCGATACCGGTCGGTATTTTTACAAGATCACCCGGTTTTATGGTTACTGGTTCGTCTATACAGGCATAAAGATCTGCTCCTGCCGAGCCCTCTGTTGCCCGGCACGGAAGCTTGGCTTTAGTGTTGAGCTTTTTCACTTTTACTGTCTTATCCATAAGATTTCCTCTTTTCATATTTCCTTTTATTCGGTTCCCCTGTAGTACAGACCACGGGTATATACGGTTTTCGGCACTGTATGATTCCTGTACATTTCAAGCATTTGCAAACGCTGCTCCGGCGTTTCGGTACTGAAACGGAGAACCTCGAAGCTGATCCCTTTTAGCTCATGATATCTGTCTGACATTATCAGCGGAACACTGTTCAGTATTTCCGTACACGCGCCAAAACACTGCATCGGGAAGGTTATTCCCTTGCGGTCGCGTATGGTCGGCGCAGTATCACAGCGCTTGCAGCCTCGTCCGTCATTCTGCGCAGGACAGTTTCTTGTCAGCATCAGCGGCAGCCTGCCCATGGATATTATTCCTATCGGTATCTTTCCGCCCAGACGGGTTATCTGCTCAAGCGTAAGCTCAAAGGAAACTTCCGTATCAAGCATTCCCTGTCTTTCAGCCCAGAGCAGCGACTCTGTATTTGATATATTAAGACCGAAGCCTCCGTGAACGTCCATATCAAGCCGTCTGGCGATCTCCACAGCGCCGACATTTCCGGCAAGGACCTCATTTATACCGAGTTCCCTGACTCTTTCAAGCTCCCTGATGATCTTTTTTTCCAGACCGAACATTCCCCTCGGTATTTCGACAGCAACGGCAAAGCCTCTGTCAAGCAGATCATCAATCTGACTGCTGGCAATTGTGAGAGGAACATAAATAAGCTCACTGTCAAGAAAATCATCAGGTATATTCCCGTCGGGAAAACGTGCGCGGTAGTTCGACGGAAGCGATCTTCCGCGTGATACGACCGGTTCTCTTTCCAAAGACGTAAAAGGAACAGACCGCAATTCACTTCGCTCAGAGGAAAGAATATCAAGACACTGCGTTCTCATCAGGTTAAGCGCAGAAGCAGGAAGCATCAAACCTTCTTCTATTTCGGCGGACAGTGAATTCATTATAAACGGAGTTCCGCCAGTCTTGGATATGCTTTTTTCGGCACGTTCTTTGTCAAGAGGAAGCTTTATTGCTTTTTCCGGAGCAGCTCCTTCAGCAGAGGAAAAAAAACCGTCACCGTCACGGGCGGTAAGAACAGAAGGCTTTCCCTGCTGAACCTTCAAACTGAAATCCACCGGTATATGCTGACGCTCTTTTTTATATATTTCATGAATGGAAGCAAGCATTTTGCTGTCCGCAGCCTGAACATTTTCTTTTGAACGGATACCGAACATAGACAGTCCCCGTTTGCCGCTGTAATATCCCTCCGTAAATCCGGAACGCGAAAAAACCGCCTCAAGCTTGTCGTACAGTTCAGCAGAAACAGTTCCGCTGTCAAGACTCTGACGACACGCCGCGACTGCAGCGGCAACATATTCCGGACGTTTCATCCTGCCTTCGATTTTTGCTGACGCTATTCCCATCTGCTCAAGCTCACGCAGATGCTCTATTATCGAAAGATCCTTCAGACTCAGATCATGACCTGTTCCGCCCTTTACGGAAAAAGGAAGGCGGCATGGCTGAGCGCAGGCTCCCCTGTTTCCGCTGCGTGAACCGAGCATTGCGCTGAAATAGCACTGACCGGAAACACTCATACATAATGCTCCGTGAACAAATACCTCCAGCTCAACAGGACAATCCCTGGCTATCTCCTCTATTTCCGCAGCGGAAAGCTCACGGGAAAGCACAACACGGGTAAGTCCCATTTTCCAGAGATTTTCCACACCGGCACGGGTATGTACAGAAAGCTGAGTCGAACCGTGTACCGGCATTTCGGGAGCAAAGCTCCTGACAAGGGAGATCAGTCCCGTATCCTGCATTATAAGCGCGTCAACACCTGTGTTGCAGGCAAATTCTATAAGTGAAAGCGCGTCGTCGATTTCATCATCATGAACAAGAATATTACAGGCAAGATGAACCGCAACTCCGTTAAGATGACAAAGCCTGACAGTTTCGGCAAGCTGTTCACGGCTGAAATTATGCGCCGAAGCACGCGCACTGAAAGATGACGCCCCGAGGTATATCGCATCGGCTCCGGCTCTTACGGCAGGCAGCACCGAATCTGTTCCTCCTGCAGGAGCCAATATCTCAAGCTTTCCCAAATATATCACTCTTTCTCAGAAAACGAAAAATCATTTTTTATCATTCAGAAAGGAAAGGTTTTCAAATTCATCATCTTCGGCTTCATTGGCGGAAGATTTTCTGACCGTCTTTACAGCAGCCGAAACAGGCGCAGGATCATTATTTCTTCCCTTATCACCAAGACGCTTGCGGTATGTTTCAATATCCTTGCGGAGCTTTTCATTTTCTCTTGCTGCTTCCTCAAAATCAGTACGGTATTTTGTTGCCTCGCTGAGATATTCCTTTACCTGAATGCGAAGTCTGTCGGAATCCTCCTGCGCCTTTGTAAGATTATCACAAAGGTTGAGCGCTGCAAGCATTACTGCCGAATTCAGAGAAAGCCCCGGCGCACTGCGGCGGACAGAGCTGATCTCATCATTGAGTCTTGCCGCAACGGAACGTGTGTATTCCTCGCCTTCTACGCTGAGAACAGTAAATTTTGTTCCTGCAATATCTATTTTTATGCGGTTTTTAGTCTGGTTTTCCATTGAAATACCCCTTTGTTCAGATTTTTAAGTCTTTTATGAAACAACTTTACAGTTATTATAATACATTTTTATCTAATAATAAAGTATTTATTAAAAAATAAAAAATATCGGTCAGCGATTTTTTAAAATATGGAAATAATATGCGATTTTTTATTGAAAAAAATCATATAATAAGTTATATTTATTATAACGGTATTATAAATTCAAAGCATTAAAAAACAGAATTATAACAATAATAAAGGAGCATGATATGAAAAAACATATTTCTCTTGAAAAAATAGCAATCAAGGCTCTTGAAAAAAAATTTGTTCTTACCGGACAAAATATCGGTGAAGATGCAAAAATGTCGAAAAAAGGCGTTACATTTGAAACAAAGGTCTATAATATTGATGATATCGGTCAGATATGTACATTGAAAATGAAAGCCCTGCTCGGATTGCTTAAAATGGAAACAATTGTATTATCTGTTAAAGGAAGAGATATCCCGCTGTTCAATATGGACTGGGTATCCGCACTCGGAAAAGAAACACTTATCTGTGAGCTTTATGACGTTCAGCTTTCAACATTCTCAGCTGAGGCGCAGGAAAAATTTGACGCCATACGCAGACGCGATGATGATATTCCCGAAACAGAACAGGACGAATACTGGTATAAGGATATCCTATATCCATGCAGCTATCATAAAACAGGAAAAAAGATCACAAACCGTTTAAATGATGCGTCAATAGATTATTTTAAAACTATTGTTAATGAACTTTCTGCCGCTCAGGAATGCAGCAGCAAAGTCAAATATGATAAGATCAGAAATTTTGCAGAAACTCTTTTTAACAACGGCGGTCCTGCCGTCGATATGGTCAAAGAGCTTTTCGGAACAGAAAAAGCGCACAGACTTATTGTCGGTCATATGTACGGCTGTTATGACAGCGCGCACCTTTTACAGGACGATCAGTAATAACCAAAAAATGGATTTGTGACTAAAAAAAGGTAATAATATACAAAATCAACTGTAAAAAATATGTTTTATTACATCTTTTAGTTGAAAATTCCGTAAAGATGAGTTATAATAGATGGGAATTGTTTATTAACCATAACAATTCCCTTTAAGTTTTTGCACTGAATTGCAGAAACTAAATCAAAGAGGGGGTTTTAAAATGTCAAAGTCCAAGCTGACACCAAGCGAGGCAAGAGAGCTGATTATCGCAAAGCTTTCACACAATTTCGGTGTGACACCTACAGATGCTACAGATGAGCATTATTACAAAGCCGTTGCCCTTGTTCTGAGGGATATTATGCGTCAGAACCACAAGGAATTTACGGCTGCCGCAGTCAAGCAGAACAGCAAGACTGTCTATTATCTCTGCATGGAGTTCCTTATGGGTCGTTCGCTTAAAAACGATCTTTATAACCTCGGTCTTGAAGAGACTGTCAAGCAGGCTCTGCAGGGAATGAATATAAAGCTTGAAAACATTTATGAGCAGGAGCCTGATGCAGGTCTTGGAAACGGCGGTCTCGGAAGACTCGCTGCCTGCTTCCTTGACGGTCTTGCAACACAGAAATACAGCGCAATGGGTTATTCTCTGCGTTATGAGTATGGTATTTTCCGTCAGAAGCTCGTTGACGGCTGGCAGACAGAACTGCCCGATTTCTGGCTTCCCGGCGGTTCGGTATGGCTCCAGGCACACCCGGAAAAAAGTATCCCCGTATACTTTGACGGTAAGGTAAAGGAAACATGGCACGAAAGCCATCATTCAATAGAGATCGAGAATCCTACAAAGATCATCGCAACTCCGTATGATATGCTTGTTCCCGGTGACGGCGGCAAGGGCATCAGCAGACTCAGACTCTGGGCTGCTACTTCGGATAATTTCGATATGAAGCTCTTTAACTCCGGCGACTATATCCGCGCAATGGAACAGAAAGCTCTCGCTGAAAGCATCACCCGTGTACTCTATCCTGAGGATAACCATTCCGAAGGCAAGAGCCTGCGTCTGAGCCAGCAGTACTTCCTTGTTTCCGCTACTATCCAGGATATTATCCAGCGTCACCTCAAAAACAACAACTCACTCGACAATCTCCCCGAGGTAGTCGCTATCCATCTGAACGATACCCACCCTGTTCTCGCTGTTCCTGAGCTTATGCGAATCATGCTCGACGAATGTGGTTATGAATGGGATAAAGCATGGGATATCGTTACCCGTACAATTGCTTATACCAACCACACAGTAATGAGCGAGGCTCTCGAATGCTGGCAGGTAGACCTCTTCCAGAGAAGACTTCCGAGAATCTACCAGATCGTCGAGGAGATCAACCGCCGTTTCTGCGAGGATATGCACAAGCAGGGCATCGACGGCTGGAAGATCGGCAGAATGGCTGTTATCAATGACGGTATCGTAAGAATGGCTAATCTTGCGGTTATTGCTTCACACTCCGTAAACGGCGTATCAAAGCTTCACAGTGAGATACTCAAGGATGACGTATTCAATGATTTCTATACCGTAACTCCTGAGAAATTCAAAAATGTCACAAACGGTATCGCTCACAGACGCTGGCTCAATCAGTCCAACCCCGGACTTGCTAACCTCATCACAGAGCTTATCGGTGATAAGTATAAAAGAGATGCAAACGCCCTTGAAGGTCTTATGGCATATAAGAGCGACGCTGTTGTTCTCGCAAAGCTCGCAGCTATCAAAAAGCAGAATAAGGAGCGTATGGCTAAATATATACTTGAAAATAACGGTATCAAGGTTGATCCTACTTCTATCTTCGATGTACAGGTAAAGCGTCTGCATGAGTATAAGCGTCAGCTTCTGAACGCTCTGCATATCTACAGCACTTATCAGTGGCTCAGAGATAACCCCAATGCCGAATATAAGCCTAAGACATATATCTTCGGCGCCAAGGCTGCTCCCGGTTATTATTTCGCAAAGCAGATAATTCAGTTCATCGTTGCACTTGCTGACAAGATCAATAATGATCCCAGAGTAAACAAGAAACTCAAGGTTATTTATCTTGAGGACTACAGAGTATCTGTTGCAGAAAAGCTTATTCCTGCTGCGGAGATCAGCGAACAGATCTCTCTTGCAGGTACTGAGGCTTCCGGTACTTCAAATATGAAGTTCATGATCAACGGTGCTGTCACACTCGGAACGCTTGACGGTGCAAATGTTGAGATCCATGATGTAGTAGGCGACAACAATTCCCTGATCTTCGGTATGACGACCGCAGAGGTCAATCAGCTCAAAAAGCAGGGCTACAATCCCGCAGTTCCCTATAATAACAATCATATCATCAGAGCTGCTGTTGACGGTATCCGCAATGAATTCGGTGATCGTTTCAACGACATCGCAAATTCACTTTCGACTGTTGACCCGTATATGGTCCTTGCTGATTTTGCTGATTATGCAAATACCCAGCAGAAGGCTTCACGCCTTTATGTTGAAAAGAACACCTGGAACAAGATGTCGCTTATCAATATCGCAAAGGCTGGTCGTTTTGCTGCTGACCGTTCGATCAGAGATTATGCGGAAACCATCTGGAATACAAAGCCTGTTATTCTTGATCAGAATATCTGACAGATCATTCTGAACATCTCTGAATAAAATCAAACTCTCCGAAATACTGATCCCTGCATCATATCAGCAACGGAGAGTTTTTTTATTATCATAATATCACTTGAATTTGCGGTCAAATCAATAATATTTTTGACGAAAATAATAATTGAAACAACTGTAATGCTGTGTTATAATTGTAATGCATTTTCAGAAGTGCAGTTTATGATAATATGGAGGTATCCACCGCATGAAAATAAATAGTATGATCAAATGTTCCGCAGTTCTTCTTTCCATTGCAGCAGCAATTGCAGCAGCAGGCTGTAATAAACAAGAAAGCAGCAGCAAAAAAGAAGAAACTTCATCTAAGGTTTCCGCTTCATCAGATGTATCATCGGAATCGGAAAGCAAAACAGAATCAAAGGTTTCCGAAGTTTCCAAAGAAGAATCAAAAAAGAATCTTGCAGAAGAAGAAAGCGGTCCTATTCCTGAAATATCAGATCCCGCTCCCGACGATAACGGCGAAACAGTAAACGGCGTTTTTATCTTTGACAATAAAGCATATGAAATGTTCTATGGCAGCAAGGGTATGGCTGAATACTATGCTGAAACGATTTCTTCAATAAAAAAGGATCTCGGCAGCGAAATCAAGGTTTATAATGTTCTTGTACCTACTCATGTTGCTGTTGATCTTCCGTCAAGATTTGATGATATGTGCAACAATCAGGAGGAATATATCAAATATATCACCGACGCATATACAGAGGATATAATCCCTGTAAGCACATATAACAAGATCATGCATCACCGCAATGAATACCTTTATTTCAATACCGACCATCACTGGACAGCTCTCGGCGCATATTATGCATACCTTGAATTCACACGCGCCGCAGGAATAGAGCCTGTACAGCTTTCAGATCTGAAAGAGGACAAGATCGAAGGCTATCAGGGATCACTTGCAGCTATTTCCGGCGTGGAAACCCTTAAAGACGATTATGTAACATATTACACAAGCGATGATCCGATCGATACTACTCTCTATGACGGAGATGGTTCTAATCCTCAGGATTATTCACTGATCCATTCATATGCTGAGGGCGCTAATGCATACGGTGTATTCCTCGGCGGCGATACTCCGATCCTTGTAACAAAAAATGAAAAGGGCAACGGCAAAAAAATCGCTGTTATCAAGGAATCTTACGGAAATGCCTTCTCACCCTTTATAGCATATACCTACAGCGAGGCTCATTTCATCGATTTCCGTTATGTCAATATCAATCTGAAAAGCTATCTGCAGGAACACGGGATCGACGAGGTAATCTTCATAAACAATACAATGGCAAGCGCGACTGAGATACGCTGCGACGAAATGAAAGAGCTTATCGGCGGTTCATCTTCCTCTGCAGAGAATAATACGGATTATACCGATGATACTCAAACAGACGACAATACAACAGATGACAACTACACCGAAGATAATAACACAGATTATTATAACACCGGCGAAAACTACGATTATGACACCGGTGCAGAAGAGAATTATTCAGAAGATACAAATACTGACAATAACAACAATTATACAAACGAAGAATAATTATTCATACGAACAAAGCAAATCCGACGGAACAAAACATTCCATCGGATTTTTGTCTTATTTCAATTCATCATCATAATGCGCGCGTTCGCCGCCTATGAATTTCGGTCTTGTCCTTGCAGCAGTGATATGAGCCTGTCCGATCATATTGTTTTTCAGATTGAGCGGAACAGCAACCTCTTTCAGATGCATACCGATAAGTACTCCGCCTATATCCATTCCTGCTTTTGCCCTGATATGCTCTACGGCTACAGGATCATCTATCGTATTATAGGTAATTGTAGCAAAGGATCCTCCTGCCTTCGGACGGGGAACAACATTTACCGGTTCCTCCCCCGCTGCTTTCGCAGCATCGGCAGAAATTATTATTGCCCTGTTCAGATGCTCGCAGCACTGTGACGCAAGATATATCCCCCTGCTTTTCAGCTCTGGGTATATCCCGTCAAAAAGAGCCTGAGCAATATCTACGCTTGAAGCCTTTCCGTATCCTTCGCCGCATACTGTACTTGAAGAACAGCCGACAACAAAAATATCCCCGGCACAAAGCTTTGCCTGTTCAAGCACCTCCAATACGGCGGCATTTGCCTTTTCTTTTATTTCCTCATACATTTTCAATGCCTCCATGCAAATATCAGGCACCTCACAGAGATGCCTGATAATCCTTTATTATTCTTCAGTTTCCTCAACTGCTTCCTCAGCAGCCTCTTCCGGAGCATTCAGAGCCTTGATAGAAAGGCTGATGCGCTTCTTATCAAAGTCAATAGCTGTGATCTTTACATTGACCTTCTGACCGATGCTGAGAACATCTTCAGGCTTTTCAATGCGCTCCTCAGAGATCTGAGAAACATGGATAAGTCCGTCAATGCCGGGAATGATCCTTGCGAATGCGCCGAACGGTGTAAGACCAACGATCTCAACCTCACACTCTGTTCCTACAGGATACTGATTCTTGAGGATCTCCCACGGATTGTCCTCTGCCTTCTTGTAGCCGAGAGAGATCTTGCCTTTCTCGCGGTCGAAGGATTTGATATATACTTCTACTGTATCGCCGACATTGACAACCTCTGACGGATGCTTGATACGGTTCCATGAAAGCTCGGAAATATGTACCATACCGTCTATGCCGCCGATATCAACAAATGCACCGTAGGAAGTAAGAGATTTAACAACTCCTGTGTAAACCTTGCCTTCCTCAGCGCCTGCCCAGAATTCTTCTTCCTTCTTCTTGCGCTCGTCATTGAGTACGGAACGAATGGAACCAACAGCTCTTCTTCTGTTGTTTCTGCCTGTTGTTTCAATAATGCGGAAATCAACCTCTTTCTTGAGAAGAGCCTCAAGATCGCCACCTCTGTTCGCAGTTGCCTGTGATGCAGGAATGAATACCTTGATGCCGTTTGTGAGAGCAAGCACGCCGCCCTTTATGACATCAGTAACTACACCGTGAACTATGCTCTGATTCTCAAAAGCCTCGGCAATGTCGTCCCAGCCCTTCTGAGCGTCGAGTATCTTCTTGGAAAGAAGAATAGTGCCTTCCTGATCATTTGTTTTCATGATGATTAGGTCAAGCTCATCGCCAACCTTAACGAGATCCTCTGTCTTTGCATTCGGATCACTTGAAAGCTCGCCAAGCGGTATGATACCGGTCTGCTTTCTGCCTACGTCCACGCGTACCTCTGTAGGAGTTACGCTCACAACTACACCGTGTACCCTTCCGTTTGTATTATAATTTTTGAAGGACTCCTCAAGGAGCTCCTCAAAGTTTTCTGCTTTGCTTTCTTCGGGATTTTTGATTTCTTCTGACATGGTAACAAGTACCTCCTTTATTATGCTTGCCGGAGTCGATGCACCGGCGGTAATACCGATCCTTTCGGCATTCCTGACTGCACTGACGGGTATTTCGTCTGCTGTTTCGATAAGGTAAGTATTCTTACATTTATTCTGACATATATGAAACAGCTTATTCGTATTGGAGCTGTGCCTTCCCCCGATGACTATAATCAGGTCAGACTTTGTGGCAAGCTCCTCAGCTTCGGACTGCCTATCAGATGTGGCACTACATATTGTATCAAATATTTTAGCATTTGTACATAGTTTTTGCAATATTTTTAAAGAATTTTTCCATTCTTTTATGTCAAATGTTGTTTGAGCGACTACACATATAGAATTATTTTTCCAATCAGGAAAATTAATCAGTAATTCTTCCAGTTTTTTCTGATTGTTAAAAGTTTTGTACTCTCCGGCGCAATGACCTATTATCCCCTGAACCTCCGGATGGTTTTCATCTCCTGCTATGAGGATCATTTCACCCGATGCAGAATGTTCTGCGACTATCTTATGGATCTTCAGAACAAAAGGACAGGTCGCATTGCGGCAATCTATACCAAGCTCGGATATACGATCTGATATGCTCTGTGAAACGCCGTGCGACCGAATCACGAGAGTGGAACCCTCAGCAGCGTCCTCGGGCTTTTCAGCTATCCTGACGCCACGCTGCGCAAGACTTTCGACCATCTGTGGATTATGGATTATAGGTCCGAGCGTATAGACAGTCTTTCCTTCATCAAGGAGCTTTTCCACCATTGCTACAGCCCTGCTTACCCCAAAACAGAAACCGGCAGTTTTTGCTACTTTTATCATTTGCTCTCCTCCGGTTTTTCACCTGTCACGTCTGCGCGAAGTGACTTTATTTCGTTCATTATCTTTCTTGCGGCACTGCGGTATGCCTCGGGTCCTGCTTCGCTGTCAAGACCAAGCTCCGCCGGAGTCATGGGCTTGCCTATTGATATTGTAATCCTATGAAATAATTTAACTTTTTTATCCTTTGTTTTCGGAGTGATGCAAAGCGGTAGTACAGGAGCGTTCATCTGTGAAGCGATTATTGCAGCGCCGGATTTCGGACGGAGAAATTCACCTGTTTTTGAACGTGTACCCTCTATGAATATTCCGAGCATCTTTTTTTGCTTGATGATATTTTCCGCTTCGTTTATCGCTTTGCCGTCGCCTGCTCCGCGCTGTACCGGGAAAGCTCCGAGAGCGCGTATGAGTGCGGAAAGTATGGGATTTTTGAAAAGCTCCGCCTTAGCCATATAATATATCTGGCGGTTCACGCCGAGACCGAGAAATATAGGATCATTATTTGAAAGATGATTTGAGCAGATTATATATCCGCCTTCCTTGGGAAGATTTTCCTTTCCCTTTACCCTATAGAAAAACAAAACTTTATAAAGCGGAACTGCTATCACCTTTAAAACTGTATACAGCGGATTGTATCTCATATCAAAGTTTCTCCTTTATTATCTGAGAAATTGCAGCTATAGACTGTTCAAGCGTCAGCTCTGTCGTATCAACAAGCACAGCGTCATCTGCGGCTTTCAGAGGAGCTGTTTCACGGTGGGTATCATTATAGTCACGCTTGATTATATCCTCCAGAACAGCCTTATAATCAGCCTCTATGCCTTTTTCGGCAAGCTGATCGGTCCTGCGCCTTGCGCGGGATTCAGGTGAAGCAGTAAGAAAAATCTTTACCTGAGCATCAGGCAGAACTACCGTACCGATATCCCTGCCGTCCATGATAACATTATTCTCCTTTGCAAAGCTGCGCTGCAGCTCAAGCAGGAATGAGCGTACCGCAGGAATAGCCGAAACCGAAGAAGCCGACATAGAAACCTTCTCCGTTCTGATCTCGTCGGAAACATCTTTGCCGTTGAGCAGAATATGCTGTTCCCCGTCTTTAAATACGATACTTATTTCGGTCTGAGGCAAAATGGACTTCACCGCCTCAGCATCATTGACATCTATATTGCTTTTCAGGCAGGCAAGACCTATTGATCTGTACATAGCGCCTGTATCAATATAAATAAAGCCGAGTTCCTTTGCAGCAATACGGGCTATAGTGCTTTTTCCTGCTCCTGCCGGTCCGTCAATAGCAGCAGCTATAAAATGATTGTTTTCGCTCATAGCATAATCTCCTCAATATTTCAGATAATTATAATCTTACCACTTTTTCAAAATAAATACAATAAATTTTTAAACCGGTGTGCTCTGAATACAAGCCAAAGTTTTTCAGCCGCGGTTCTCAGTCATTTTAAAAGGTATGCTTTAGTCTTGCAGTTCTGGTAATTATTTCACACCAGCTTCGATCAGCTTTTTGTTGCGTCCTTATACCCCTCCGGTATCTCAAGCATTTCCTTTACTTCAAGTGAATCGGATATTTTTACGAAATCAAAGGTTATATTTCCGGAATTTGTCTGAACAACCTCGGCAACAGGTTTTCCGAGCGAATCAAAATAATATTCAACATATGTATCGCCCTGTATTCCCTGTCCCGTCATATTTTCTGCCGATGAAGCATCAAGCTTGTAACGCTCAAAGGTGACGTTTTTTCCTTCATACTGAGTTTTGCCTGTGCTCTGGAAAGTACAGTTATTTACCGTACCAAGACATACTTTGGTTGTAAAGTTTTCGGCATATTCGGTGGCAGTTCCTTCAAACGGTGTGTGGGTATATGTTTTTGTATTATGATCTATATTATAGATCCTGTTGTCTTTTACAACAGTACACTGGTTTCCCCTTTCGGAGATCATATTAAGAGCTGCGATCTCATTGACACGGTCAGCCTCTATTATATAACTGTATTTTACCGTTACGATCCCTGAATCATCAGAACCGGACGATTCCGCAGATGAAGCTGATGTTCCGGCTGACGATTCCGTTTTCATTGAAGCAGGATCATACCTTGTAGTCATAACGACGTCAATATAAAAATTATCGCTCATCCAGAGTTCTCCGAAGCTTTTCATAAGAAGAAGTTCGGATTCCTTGACGGAATTTTCCTTTGACGCCTCAGATGAAACAGAGGAAGAAGCTTTGCTCTCAGAAGATGATTCCTGAGAAGTGCTTTCTCCGCATCCCGTCAGAAGCAATGAGATCAGAATAGCAGAAACAAGAATCAATGGCTTTTTTTTCATCACAGAACCGACCCTTTCCGTATATACAGTATTTTATTACGAAAACATCTTATTAGATTTTAACACAGATGATAATGTTAGTCAACACTAACGCAAATGACGATATTACAACCGCAAAAAACCGGTCTTTCCTTTCGGATATCACAGCTTAACAAAATATCCTATTTGTACAAATGGCGGTTTTTATAGTGTTGACAATTTGGTAGTTTTGGTGTTTAATAGTATATAGAAGTATTGTAGGTTGGGAGGTGAAGCTTATGAAGGAGCTTTTCGGCAAAGGCGTTTCAAAAGGCATTGGTATAGGTAAAATACTCTTTTTCAAGAATACACTGCTTGATATCCCAGATTATGAGATTGATAATGTCGAATCAGAACTCGACAGATATCACAACGGTATGGAGCTTGCAAAATCACAGCTCGGTGAAATATACGATAATGCCTGCAAACGAGTTACAAAAGATGAATCCGTTATTTTTAAAACACATATTATGATCCTTGAGGATTCTAAATTTGTAGGTCTTGTTGAATCGGCTATCAACAAACATAAAAATGCGGAACAGGCTGTCTATGAATCGGCTATCAAGCTTGCAAATATGTTCAAACAGATCGACGATGAGTATTTCCGCGCAAGATGCAATGATATTATCGACGCTTCACATATTCTTATGCAGATCCTGCAAAAGAAAAATGAACCGACTAACGCTATTGATGAAAACGACCCCGTTATCGTGGCTGCGACCGATCTGTTCCCGAGTGATACGATTTCGTTCAAGGAAGATCATCTGCTCGGATTTGTGACTAACGACGGATCACAGAATTCCCATACTTCTATTCTCGCAAGAACAATGGGTATTCCTTCGGTAATACAGATCCACGAACCGCTTGCGGGTTTCAACGGAAGAATGGCGATCATCGACGGTATGCTGGGAAAGATCATTATAGATCCCGATATCAACACCCTTGCTCTTTATCAGGGTAAGCGTGAACGCTATCTTAAACAGCAGCAAAGACTTAAAAACCAGATCGGTCTTCCGTCAAGAACAAAAACAGGTCAGTACATAAGGCTTTCCGCCGATATAGGACGGCTTGAGGATATTACAAAAGCCAAGTCCAATGACTCCGAAGGAATAGGCATTTACCGCAGCGAAATGCTGTTTATGAGCAGAGAAAGCTGTCCGGGAGAAAACGAACAGTATGATACATACAGTACTATCCTGAGAGCATTCGGCGATAAAGATGTTGTGATCTGTACCATAAACGGCGGTTCGGGCAAGGGAATGGATTATGTTGATATCCCCCATGAAAAAAATCCTGCGCTCGGCTTTAAGGGAATCAGGATATCTCTTGAAAACCCTGATCTACTGAGAACTCAGCTGCGCGCTCTTTACCGCGCTTCTGTACACGGAAAGCTTTCGATCCTTCTGCCGATGATAAGCAGTATGGAAGAGATCGAGTATGTTATGCGTGAGATCGAAAAAACCAAACATTCGCTTGATCTTGAGGGCGAACAATACAGCGAAGATGTCAAGATCGGTGTGCTGATAGAAACTCCGGCTGCCGCCTTGATCTCTGATGAAATATGCAAAAAGGTGGATTTCATTACTGTAGGAACGGATAACCTTACCCAGTATACTCTTGCTATGGACAGGGATAATCAGAAACTTGCGGATTTCTACCGCCCGTATCATCCTGCTGTACGCAGACTTATCAAATTCTGTATCGACAGCGCGCATAAGAATAACAAAAAAATAGGTATCTGCGGACAGCTTGCCAGCGATCCGGCAGCAACACTGCATCTTCTTACTTTTAAGGTTGATGAGCTTATCATGATACCTTCCAATATTCTGACAATAAAGGCTATCGTTCGTGAAACTGATGCTGATGATATAAACAATACAAGAAATAAATACGATCTTAACAGTTATTTCCTCTGATAAAGCTCTCCCCCGTACCCGGTTTTCACGGATACGGGGGAGCATCATTAATTATCGGTCAATCACATACTTCTCTCGTATGCTTCAATCATTTTCTTTACCATCTGACCGCCGACAGAACCTGCCTGACGTGATGTCAGATCGCCGTTATATCCCTGCTTGAGGTTTACGCCTACTTCGCTGGCACATTCCATTTTAAACTGTTCCATAGCCTGTCTTGCTTCGGGAACATTGATAGAATTAGAATTGTTGGACATGATGAACTCTCCTTTACTTAGTATACACAGACATTTTACGGCTCTGCTGTCGGAAAACCTGCGGCAGAGCCGTATTGCGGTTTTCCCGGAGCAGACAGGCAATGATCACTGAGATCATTTCTGCCGTACCGTTTTTTGTCTGTGTAAATAGTATTCGCCGCAGTTTTATAATATATTACAAAATTGTATTGGAAAATAATTCTGAAAAATTATCAGTTATTGACTTTATGCAGCACACGGGAGTATAATTATTATAATCAATAATAATAAGGATGTGACCGAAATGTCAGAGCTTCATGTTATGACGCACCCTCTTATCCGCCATAAAATAACCCTGCTGAGAATGGAAAACACCGGAACAAGCGAATTCCGCAAATTAGTTGAGGAGATCTCTATGCTGATGGGTTATGAGGCGCTTACAGATCTGAAAACAAAGGATATTGAAATACGCACACCGATAGAAGACACTATCCAGCCTGTTATAGACGGCAAAAAAATGGCTATCGTACCTATTCTGCGCGCAGGACTCGGCATGGTCGGAGGTCTGCTGGCTCTTGTCCCGAATGCAAAAATAGGACATATCGGAATGTACCGCGACGAAGTAACACACAAACCCCACGCATATTACTGCAAGCTGCCACCGTTTATAGAGCAGCGTCAGATCATCGTAGTTGACCCGATGCTCGCAACCGGCGGTTCGCTTTGTGACGCCGTCAGCGAGATCAAAGCGCAGGGCGGCAGGTATATCAAGTGTATGTGCATAATTGCCGCACCGGAAGGCGTAGAGAATTTCACAAGCAATCATCCTGATGTGCCGCTGTATGTCGGCTGTGTTGACCGCTGCCTTAACAGTAATGCATATATCTGTCCCGGTCTGGGTGATGCTGGTGATCGTATTTTCGGTACAAAATAATATTTCACATAAAAACGGCTCCGGAGCTTTTTTCTCCGGAGCTTTCATTTATTATGTCATCGGAATTTTCAGGAAACTTTTCCATGCAGTTTCCCACTGACTGTCTGTATATACCGTTCCCGATTCATCAATTTCCGTTGTCTGAACTGTTTCGCTGTAAACAATAATATCGAAATCGGTGATCTTGTCAATATTACTGTCAGAAGCATTATCTCTATAATCAACTTTTACCTTAGTAAAAAGCGTAGGGGTCGTATCACCTACCAATAATACTTTTTTGTAATAGAAATAACCTCCCAGCTTTGTTGAGGTATCAGAAATATATTTCCAATCGTCTGTATTAATATTAAGAAAATCTGCCCACGTGTTGTATACTGTATCACCGTTTTCTATTTTTGCCTTATCACGCACACGGCTGTCGGAAAAATCTACATATACACGAACAAAGCAGTCTGTTGTGCCTGTATTCTTAACTTTTACTTCTTTGGTAAATTCATTATACATCTGCTGTTTGGAAACCTCGGGAAATGATTCGGAAATCTGAGCAACATCTTTTGTTACAGTAAAATTATTTTCTTTCGGATCAACAGCACTGAGATATGCATTGGTTATACAAACAATCGATATTAAAGATAGTGATGTAAGAATGATGATGCCAGTGATTAATAATTTTTTATTTTTCATGATACATCACCCTTATTATTAACTATACCGTATATAGTATTTATCTGTTCATCTGTAAGATATTCTCCGAGTCCGTCAATTCCGAGATCATCCGCCTGAATTGCGATCGCTTTTATATTGATCACCAGATTCTTATCATTTAACGAAGTGTTATCATTACCTGATAATTCCTCGTCTATGAAGCTCTTCAGCTGAACTTTATCAAACAAAGTAACTGTTTCTTCAGCTGCGCTGCCGTTCTTTGCAGCTTTGAGTTTCTTATTATAGCCGAAAATGTAAGTATTGTAATTCGTTCCGGATGTACCGGATGTAAAAGATATCAACTTCCAACCGGCAGTACTTTCGGCGCTTTTGTGAATAGTAAAATCTACATCATTGGATATACTCGCATTATCGGTATTAGTAAGTTTCGTTCCGTTGCTTTCAGTCAGAATCCTGAAAACTTCGGGGTTATCCGGCTTAGGATCGATCTTTTTTCCTCTATACGCTCCCGATTCCTGAAGAAGAGTGACATTTCTTTTCGGTACGGTTACTCTCAGAAAAACATACTCGTCATTGATACCGGTGTTTTTTACTTTAGGCGATTTGCTTACTACTGTACCTGCAGCAAGACTGTATGCACTGCCCGTATTAAAACTTCCCTCGGAAAGAGAAGTTTGTACATTTCCGATAGTGATAACATTGTCGGCAGTTTCTACATCAATAAGATAGGAATTCGTCATCAGTATAGTGAAAACAGAAGCCACTGTGAGACAAACTGCCATTATTATTATCATCATTTTTCTTTTTTTCATAGCATTCATCTCTCTTCTGATCCGATTAGCTGTTACCATTTATCAGAGCCCATACACTTGAGGCATCATTTGTTTCAAAAGATAAATAGTCTGCCTGTATACCATATGCCTCTACTTTTATACCGTAATTACGATCGGCAACGAAACCTCTGCCATCGCTGAAATTTGTATTTCTGAAATTCTGGAGATATATCTGATCAAACAAGGGCTTTGCAGTTGTCTGTCCCGAATTCAAAGGTATAATAGACTTAGTAGCCGAATCACCTTTATAATAGAAAACATATTCGTAAGCGGCAGTTTTAGCAGCATTTTCTCCGGTAGAATTGATCAGCTTGGGATAATTATTAAGTAAAACCCATTTGTCGTTTATTGTTTGAGCGGAACTAAATTCATTGTTTTTACTATAAATATCATCTGTTTTATCATCAGGGGTTCCTTTATCATCAATGGTAACGAATTTATAAACAGGGAGATATCCGGTTTGTGTGCCTTCGGTTAATGTAACTTTACTGCCTTTATTTGAATTGACACTGTCGTAATCATACTTTACGGCAGGAACCGTTACTTTCAGAAATACATAGACCGGAACATCTTCATTATTCGTAATATAAGGATCTTTGTCAAGGTATGCCGACGGGACTATATTCTTAGCTTTCTCGGGTTTCCATTTAGGCTCGGTCAGAATGATATCTATTCTGCCGCTATTAAAGACATTTGTTATTTCATCAAAGGAGGTGAAAAATGCCAGCGTGAAGATAAGAACCGATATTATTACAAATAACAGTATTATCGCAGCAGCAAGAGCAGGTGAACGTTTTTTCTTCTTTTTTACAGAATCAGTCATATTAACGATCACTCTCCCCTCTGCGAAATAGAAAAAACAATAATATCCCATTAAAACAGCATATATTTATTATCATTATACTATATTTATTTGGATTTTTCAAATTATTCATCTAATAAAGAGCTAAAAAATTATGGTAATTATTTATGCAATTTGTATATTATTGTCAATAAATAATGAATAGAATCGACATATTTTCACTTATAAAAATCATCTGACGCTTATACAGCCGTCAGATGAATAAGATGGGCAATGCCGGGAATACTTTCACCCTGCTGACTTGAAGTCGGCGACATCAGCGCACCGGTAGCCATAAATATTATATTTTTCAGTTCTTCACTGTAAAGCCTTTTTATTACATCAGAACAAAAAACTGATGCGCAGCATCCGCACCCGGAACCTCCGGCGTGTACATCCTGCCTTTTTCGGTTGAATATACGTTTTCCGCAGTCATCATGCTGAAAAGATATATCTGTCCCCTCGCGGCGAAGAAGCTTTTTCAGCAGCTCGGATCCTATATACCCAAGGTCGCCTGTCAGTATGAGATCATAATCCTCCGGAGAGGTATTCGTGTCAAGAAAAAAACTGTACAGAGTATCAGCCGCCGCCGGAGCCATAGCAGCACCCATATTGCAGGCGTCACTGATCCTTAGATCGGTTATTTTTCCGACAGTGACTTCCCTGATAACCGCTCTGGGCGCATTTGTCGAAAGGATAGCCGCTCCCGCCCCGGTCACAGTCCACTGTGCGGTCGGTGTTCTCTGACCGCCGTATTCTATCGGCAGACGAAACTGCCGCTCAGCCGAACAGAAATGAGATGAAGTGACTGCCATTGCCTTTGAAAAGCCTCCGCTGTCAATCAGCAATGCTGCGGTCAGAATCGTCTGTGCCATAGTCGAACAAGCGCCGTACTGACCGAGATATGGTATTCCTAAACTGCGCAGTCCGAATGTAGAGGATATACATTGATTCAGAAGATCTCCGGCAAGAATGACATCTATATCCTGCGGCGAAAGATTTGCTTTCTTCAGGGCATGGTTTGCTGCATTGGTCTGCAGACGGCTTTCCGCCTTTTCCCATGTTTTCTCTCCGAGAAGATCGTCTGTATAGACTTCGTCGAAACTATCCTTCAGAGGACCTTCGGCTTCCTTATGTCCTGCTACTCCTGCCGCACTTATTATACCTACCCTGCCGGATAATCTCACAGTTCTTTTTCCGACTTTTTCTGACATTACCGTTCCTCCGTCATATATTATTTATCCGGAATTATTATTGATCATTACGCACGAAAAAATACATAAGCAAAAAATTTTTTATAAAGTGTTGACAAACGATAAATATTATGGTATTATATCAAAGACGCCGGTTCGCTTAATGCAAGCGGTACTGTGCTGGTGTAGCTCAGTTGGTAGAGCAGCTGATTTGTAATCAGCAGGTCGGGAGTTCGAGTCTGTCCACCAGCTCCATTAAAAACAGCCTGTTTTTAACAGGCTTATATTTCGGGGGAGTTCCAGAGCGGTCAAATGGGGCAGACTGTAAATCTGTTGCTTCGGCTTCGGTGGTTCGAATCCGCCCTCCCCCACCAATTTTCAATTCGCGTTCTGCCTCGGTAGGGCGCGATATTTTTGTAGTCTGTTGAAAGCGCAAAGCCACACTCAGCTGCTGCTCCTTGCAGCGCTGCATCTGAGCCTTATTCAAATTATCTTTTCATATATATATTTATTTTCACCGCAGAGCTTTGATCATTTTTTATGATCTCCATTAAAGCTTACGGAGAAAGGAGTCGCTATGGAACAGAAATCAATTCATTCGGGTCACAGAAAGAGAATAAAGGAACGCTACCTTTCCTCGGGATTTGATGATTTCAGTATTCATGAAGTTCTTGAAATGATACTGTTCTATGGTATCCCGAGAAAAGATACAAACGAACTTGCTCACAGGCTCATTGACCATTATGGTTCGATCTCCGCAGTAATGGACGCATCGGTAGAAGACCTTATCGAAAACGGCGTTACCGAAAATGCCGCTGTATTGCTGAATCTGATACCGCTTCTCGGAAGAGAATACGTCGGAGATAAAACTATAGACAATGACAGGCTTTATAATAACCGCATATTGAAAAAAAAGATCAGATCCGCACTGACAGGACAATGCAGCGACAATACACTTGTTATCCTTTATGATACAAGAGGATTTGAGCTTTTCTTCGGATTCTTTGACAGAGAATATCCTTTCGGTTCCAACGAATTAATCAGTAAAATTACAGAGCTTTCTATGAAATACCATGCCTTGTCTGCTATTATTGCACAAATAAAGGATAACGGTATCGCCTACCCGTCAAAAGAAGATATTGACTCGATCGTGAGGATCATAACAATACTCACAAGAGTAGGCGTAAAACTGACGGATTTTTTTATTTTTGCTGACAGAAATCTTTATTCTATGTCACAAGATAAGGATTATATTGATCTGCTCGGTCAGCCCAGAACCATATACAGAAAAATATAAGGGTGTCTATTATGGATGATCTGAAAGATTTCAAGAAAAAACAGGAAAATTTCCGCAAGCGCTTCTATGCCTCCGGTATTCAGAACTTTACTCCTCAGGAAAAGCTTGAATTCCTGATGCTTTACGGTATGCCTCATAAAAACGGCTCGGATATTGCCGAAAAACTTATCAGTATATGCGGATCACTTTCTTCCGTGATGGACGCGCCATATGATCTACTGACAGAACACGGTATTACCGAAAATGCCGCCGTACTGATAAAAATGGTTCCGCAGGTAAGCCGTATATATCTTGATGATAAACACAAAATTGATGATAAAACCGGCAAAAGAGTTTCTCTTGAATATAAAATGGTCACCGGATTTATCGGCGCAGAAGGCGAACAGGTCGAGCTTGCTCTGCTTGATAAAAAAGGTAAAGAGCTTTATCTCGGCGTCGTGAACAAAGGCTCAATCACTGCCTCGGAAATAAATCTCCGCACTATTGCAGAGCTTGCTATTCATTACCGCGCCAGTATTGCTTATATAGCTCATAATCACCCCAGCGGAATAGCGTATCCTTCGAGCAAGGATATCGAAGCAACTATCAGACTTCGTGACACACTCTCGGCTGTAAACGTCCGTCTTTGCGATCATTATATCGTTGCTAATTCCGAAAGCTTTTCCATGGCAAATAATGATGAATTTTTTGATATTTTTTTACATTGATTTTAGTTTTTAAGGGAATGTTCATAACCGACATTCCTTTTTTCTTTATGCCGACATCGTACAAAGAACGCCTTACGGTCCGGCGGCGCATCTGCGGTACTGTCTTTGTTCGGTATTGTCTTAATTGATATTACGCAATTATAACCGTTACAAGAATTAAAAAGCTTGATTTTTTGTCGGAATTATGGTTTAATAGAATAAGACTGTATATTGTAAAGGAGGCTTGTAAATGGCGAGCGAGATGATACAAAGTATCCTCAAAACTGAGGAGGACTGTAAGACCAGAGAAGCTGAAGCCCGTAAAAAGGCTGAGGCAAGGAAACAGCAGGCTAAAGACGATGCTGCGGCTTTAATCAGCGAAGCTCATAAGCAGGTTGATTCCATGGTCAATAACGATGCTGCAGCGATTGCCTCAAGCGCACAGCGCAGACTCGATAAACAAAAACAGAAATTCTCCGGTGAATGTAAAGCCCTGTCTGATAAAGCAGCAAAAAACATCGGCAAAGTTACTGAACAGGTTATTGCAGCGCTGACAGAATAACAGTTTTTTTATTTCAAAAAGTGTGGTGATGAATTTTGGCTAAGCTGAAAATGAAGGCCGTTCGTATTATCGCTTTGAAAAAGAACAGAAAACGGCTGCTTGAGCATTTGCAGGACAGTTCTCTGATCCATGTCAGGCATACGGACGAATGCGAAAGCGGATTTGAAAGAACGGATACCTCCGCTCAGCTCCAGCAGTTTGAAAGAAATGCCGCTCTGACTGCACAGGCACTGAAAATACTTGACGGTGTGGCTCCCGAAAAAAAGGGTCTGCTTTCTTCCTTTAAAGGAAGACGTGAGGTCGAACCCGAGGAAATCGGTAAGCTTGCCGCTCAGTCGGTAAAAGTCATCGGTATCTGTAATAAGATCTGCGATCTTGATAAACAGGCTGCTGATTATGCTGCTGAAAGGATCAGGCTGCGTACAGCTATGGCTCAGCTTGAACCATGGAAAGATCTCGATATCCCGATGAATACTCCTGATACAGCGCATACCGCTGTATTTATAGGAAGTTTCCCCAAGCTTGTCGATAACCGTATTCTTTCCGAAACTCTTGCGCAGGAAGCTCCCGATCTTATTTTCGATTATGAGATCATTTATTCTTCCTCCGCCGTAAGCTGTGCAGTTATAATAACTCCCAAGCGGCAAAAAGAACTTGCAGATAATGCTCTGCGGACTATGGGGTTCAGCAAACCCCTTAATCCTACTTCGCGTACCCCTTCGGTCAAATCCGGCAGACTCAAGGAAAAATATGATGATATGCTGGATAAGATCGAAAAGGCTAAAGAACAGATCAGTACCTATGCCAAATACAGGGAACTGATCTCCGATATGCAGGACTATTTTATCCTGAGATCGGAAAAGTATAAGGTAATAGCTGAACTTGATCAGACTAATCATGTGTTCATACTCAATGGTTTTATACCGGAGGTCGATATGAACAAGCTTGAGGAGATCTGTACAAGGGCTGCTCCGGAATGTGTGCTCGAATTTGAGGAAGCCGGAGATGAAGCTCCCGTAAAGCTTAAAAACAACGCTTTTGCGGAGCCGGCTGAAAGCATCGTAACGATGTACTCTCCCCCGTCCCATAAGGACGTTGACCCAACACCGGTCATGGCTTTCTTCTTCTATTTCTTCTTCGGAATGATGTTTTCTGACGCAGGCTACGGCGTGCTGATGATAATCGCGACAACGATCGCTCTGAAAGTATTCAGGCCCGATAAGAAAATGCGCAATAACCTGAAACTCTTCCAATACTGCGGCGTTTCGACCGTAATATGGGGACTGATATTCGGAAGCATCTTCGGAGATGCTCCGGCTGTGGTATATAAGCTCTTCACCGGCAATGAGATCACTATGCAGCAGCTTCTGCCGTGGCCGATACTTGATACCCAGAAGGACGCGCTGACAATAATGATCCTCTCTATAGGACTCGGACTTGTCCATGTCCTCGTAGGTATGGGATGCAAATTCTATGTCTGCCTTAAAGAAAAGGATTATGCGGCAGCATTTTTCGATACGGGATTATGGATGACTATGCTCGTGGGTTTTGCAATTCTTGCGGCCGGTATCGCTGTTGGTCAGACACTTATCTATATCGGCGCAGGTATAGCGATCGCTTCTGCTGCAGGACTTATCCTGACGCAGGGACGCGGAAAGAAAAACATTTTTGCAAGGCTCATCGGCGGTGTAGCTTCACTGTATGATATCACAAGCTATATCAGCGATCTTCTGAGCTATTCCAGACTGCTCGCCCTCGGTCTTACCACGGGCGTTATGGCTCAGGTATTCAATATGCTTTCCACTCTTATGGGCACGAATGTATTCGGCATAATTTTCATGATCGTGATCTTCCTTGTAGGTCACGCTATCACTATAGGTCTGAATGCTCTCGGCTCCTATGTGCATACAATGCGTTTGCAGTATGTGGAAATGTTCAGCAAATTCTATGAGGGCGGCGGAAAAGCTTTTGAGCCTTTCTCCCTCAAAACTAAAAATTTTAAAATCAAAAACAGTAATGATGATTGATTCGGAGGTAAATTATTATGAATGGTATGCTTTTTGCAATTTTAGCAGCAACTCTCGCAACGGTACTCGCCGGCATCGGCTCGGCTAAGGGTGTAGGCGCAGCCGCTCAGACGGCTATGGGCGTTCTCTCTGAGGACTCCTCTATGTTCGGTAAAATGCTCGTACTTACACTTCTCCCCGGCACACAGGGTCTGTACGGCTTTATCGTAGGCTTTATTATCATGATAAGCTGCGGTATCCTCGGCGGCGACGCTCCCTCAATGGCTCAGGGTCTTTCCTATCTCGCAGCATCACTTGCTATCGGTATCGGCGGCATGATCTCCGGTTTCGCTCAGGGAAGAGCTGCTGTAGCAGGTATCTCCATGTGCGCTAAGGATGAAAAGAATTTCTCAAAGGCAATGGTTTCCATTACCCTCGTTGAGATCTATGCACTTCTTGCCTTTATCGTATCTCTTCTTATGGTTATCTCTATCCCCGGCATTAAAATGTGATCGGGTCTGATAAAGCATCAGAAGTGAATACTCTGTAAAGGTGGGCAGCATATGAGCAGCGCAGATAAAATTACAGCAAGCATCAGACAGGAAAGCGACGAGCGTATCGCAGCTATTAATGCCGATGCTGAAAAAACTTATAATGAAACGATCGAAGCAGCCAAAAAAAAGGCTCAGGATATTCGTCATGCCGGCGAACATAAGATAGAACTTCAATCGGAAAAGCTTCTCGCCTCCTACAAAAGCAGAGAGGAGCTTGAAAGACGCAACCTTATCCTTAAAACAAAAAGAGATGAGATTGCAAAGGCTGTGGAGCATATCTACAAACATATGCTTTCACTTGATGACAAAAAATACTTTGATCTCGTGCTGAAGCTCGCCGGTACTCTCGGCGGCGGATGCGGAACGGTATATTTCAATTCCCGCGATCTTAAAAGACTTCCCTCAAATATCAAGGAAAGTTTCAGTCAGAAAAAGCTTGACGTTAAGATCTCTGAAACAGCAGACGATTACATTGACAGCGGTTTCATTCTCAAAAACGGCGATATCGAAGAAAATATGAGCTTTTCTTCCGTTCTTGCCGAAAAGCGGGAGCTTATAGAAGATATTATCGGCAGAGAGCTTTTCAGAGATTAAGGGGGAATTTATATGGCATTATCCTATGAATTTTCTATCGGCTCTGTCAGAGCAAAGGAAACCTCTCTTCTGAAAAAAAGCGATATTGAGCAGATGATCAACCTCAGGAATGAGGATGAGCTTATACGCTTTCTTAAAGACAAGAATTTCGGAGACGGCAAAGATACAGATGAGATCATCTCCGACAATACAAAGAAAATGTGGGATTTTATCCATAGCGTTTCTCCCGATACGGATATATTTGAACCTTTTTATCTTCAGAACGATATCCATAACCTGAAAACCGTTCTTAAAGGTATACTGTCCGATACGGATTACCGCTCGCTGATACTTTCTCCATGGACTATTGATCCCGTCGTCATGCGCAAGGCAGTTGAAAATAACCGCTTTGACAGCCTGCCTGAGTGGCTCGTCGAACCTGCCGAAAAGGCTTACCGCCTTCTTACCCGTACAGGTGACGCAAGACTGAGCGACGCGGTTATTGATAATGCGGCTCTTACTAAAATGCTCGATGCAGGAAATACATCACGTTCACAGTTCCTCGGAGATTATTTCAGATTGTATGTATTCTATGCAAATGTCAAAACCGCGATCAGAGCTGCAAGAATACGGTCTTCACAGAATTACCTCGAAACCGCTTTATGCGAGTGTGATGGTTTCGATAAGGAAACTGTCATAAAGAAGGCTTTATCCTCAAAGGATACTCTGCTGAAATATCTTTCATCTATCAGCGCTTACGGATGCAAGGAAGCAATGGAGCATTTTGAAAAGGATCCATGCGAATTTGAAAGATTCGTTGAGAACAAGCTTATTGCTCTCGCAAAAAAAGAATGCAGGATCTCCTGCAAGGGTCCGGAGGCCCTGTTCGGTTATTATCTCGGCTGTCAGGCTCAGTGCCAGGCGGTACACATTATCGCAAGCGGTATCGTGACACAGACCTCTCCCGATAAAATAAGAGAAAGGCTGCGTGAAACGTATGGTTAAAAATATCGGCGTTATCGGAGACAGCGAAAGCATAAAGGGCTTCGGCGCACTCGGCATTGAAGCTATTGTCTGCAATGAACCTGAAAATGCCGGAAGTACGCTCAAAGCTGTTGTCGAACAGGAAAGCTATGCTGTTATCCTGATGACAGAAGAAATGTTTACGGCAGCTGAAAAAGAGCTGCATAAAATTGCCGAAGAACCTGTTCCTGCCGTTATCCCGATACCCGGGGCAAGAGCAAATAACGGCGCAGGAATGAAAAGGCTTTCAGCCTTCGTTGAACAGGCAGTCGGTTCGGATATATTATTCAAGGAGTAATTTCTGATGCCGCTGATATCGGCGGCAATGCTTACTCCCACAAAGAGGTGTGAATTTTGACAAACGGAATTATTACTAAGGTTGCGGGTCCTCTGGTCATAGCTGAGGGCATGAGAGATGCAAATATGTTCGACGTTGTCCGTGTCAGCAGTCACAGACTGATCGGAGAAATAATCGAAATGCACGGCGACAGGGCAAGTATCCAGGTTTATGAGGAAACCTCGGGTCTTGGCCCCGGCGAGGCTGTCGAATCAACAGGCGCTCCCCTCTCGGTCGAGCTTGGTCCGGGACTTATCGGCGCAATCTATGACGGTATTCAGCGTCCGCTGAACGAGATCATGAAGATCGCCGGAAATAATCTTGAAAGAGGTGTGGAGGTCCCCTCCCTCGATCATAAGAAAAAATGGCATTTTATCCCTGCAGTAAAAAAAGGCGATAAGGTAACTGCCGGCGATACGATCGGTACTGTTCAGGAAACTCATGCGGTCGTTCACAAGATCCTTGTACCCGATAAGATGTCAGGTACAATAAAGGAAATCAAGGAAGGCGATTTCAATATTGATGAAACTGTCGCTGTACTTGATAATAACGGCAAGAGCGAAAATCTCCGCATGGCTACAAAATGGCCTGTCCGTATCGGCAGACCCTATAAGAAAAAACTCTCTCCGGATATTCTTCTGACTACCGGACAGAGAACTATTGATACTCTCTTCCCGATCGCAAAGGGCGGCGTTGCTGCGGTTCCGGGTCCTTTCGGTTCCGGCAAGACAGTCGTTCAGCATCAGCTTGCAAAATGGGCTGCCGCTGATATCATAGTTTATATCGGCTGCGGCGAACGCGGCAACGAAATGACCGACGTTCTTAATGAATTTCCTGAACTGCGCGATCCGCGTACAGGTAACTCACTTATGGAACGTACTGTTCTTATCGCAAATACTTCCGATATGCCTGTTGCTGCCCGTGAGGCTTCGATCTATACAGGTATAACCATTGCGGAGTACTTCCGTGATATGGGCTATACAGTTGCTCTTATGGCGGATTCAACTTCACGCTGGGCTGAGGCTCTACGAGAAATGTCAGGCCGTCTTGAGGAAATGCCCGGTGAGGAAGGTTATCCTGCTTACCTCGGCAGCCGTCTTGCTCAGTTCTATGAGAGAGCAGGCCGTGTTATCGTAAACGGCAGCAAGGATATCGAGGGCGCGCTCTCAGTTATCGGTGCGGTTTCTCCGCCCGGCGGCGATATTTCCGAGCCGGTTTCACAGGCAACTCTTCGTATCGTAAAGGTTTTCTGGGGTCTCGACGCCGCTCTTGCATATAAGCGTCATTTCCCTGCTATCAACTGGCTTACAAGTTATTCTCTCTATACGGATCAGCTTGAAAAATGGTATGCAGAAAATGCTTCTCCCGATTTTATGGAGCTTCGCGGCAGACTTATGTCACTTCTCCAGGATGAAGCTGAGCTTCAGGAAATCGTAAATCTCGTTGGTATGGACGCCCTCTCGGCTCCGGACAGACTCAAACTCGAAACTGCGAGAGCTATACGCGAGGACTATCTGCATCAGAATGCTTTTGACGCAACTGATACCTATACCTCGCTTAAAAAACAGGTTCTTATGATGAAGGCTATCCTGCTCTGCTATGATAAATCACTTGAAGCATTGCAGAAGGGCGCTGATATCGAGCTTCTTGCTTCAATGCAGGTAAGAGAGCGTATCGGTCGTTTTAAATATGAAGAAGAAGAAAAATCCGATCAGGAATTCAATTCCATCAAGGCTATTATCGATCAGGAAATAGAAGACGTACTGGAAAGGAGTGAGGACTGATGCCAAAGGAATATCGTACTATCAGAGAGGTAGCAGGTCCTCTGATGATGGTAAGCGACGTTGAAGGCGTTACTTACAACGAACTCGGTGAAATCGAACTGCCTAACGGCGAAATGCGCCGCTGTCAGGTTCTTGAGGTTGACGGAACAAATGCTCTTGTTCAGCTTTTCGACAGCGCAGCAGGTATTAACCTCGCTCAGTCAAAGGTCCGTTTCATAGGCAAATCTATGGAGCTTCCTGTTTCAGGAGATATGCTTTCCAGAGTTTTCGACGGTCTGGGCAACCCGATTGACGGCGGTCCGGCTATAATTCCGGAAAAAAGACTCGATATAAACGGTACTCCTATGAATCCCGCAGCGCGTGACTATCCTCAGGAATTCATACAGACCGGCGTATCCGCTATTGACGGACTTAATACCCTCGTAAGAGGTCAGAAACTTCCTATCTTCTCCGCATCGGGTCTTCCCCATGCTCAGCTTGCTGCTCAGATAGCAAGACAGGCTGCTGTACGCGGTAAAAACGAACAATTCGCCGTTGTATTCGCCGCTATGGGTATTACCTATGAGGAATCCGATTACTTTGTACAGTCCTTTAAGGAAACAGGCGCTATCGACAGAACGGTAATGTTCGTAAACCTCGCTAACGACCCGGCTATCGAACGTATCGCTACTCCTCGAATGGCTCTGACTGCAGCAGAATATCTTGCATTTGATATGGGTATGCACGTTCTTGTCATTATGACCGATATCACAAACTATGCGGACGCTCTGCGTGAGGTTTCGGCTGCACGAAAGGAAGTCCCCGGACGCCGCGGTTATCCCGGCTATATGTACACAAACCTCGCTACTCTTTATGAAAGAGCAGGCAGACAGAAGGGTAAGGACGGCTCAATAACTCTGATTCCGATTCTTACCATGCCCGAAGACGACAAAACTCACCCGATCCCTGACCTTACAGGCTATATTACAGAGGGTCAGATCATTCTCAGCCGTGAGCTTTACCGTAAGGGCATCACTCCGCCTATCGACGTTCTCCCCTCACTTTCCCGTCTGAAGGACAAGGGTATCGGCAAAGGTCGTACAAGAGAGGATCATGCCGCTACCATGAACCAGCTTTTCTCCGCTTATGCAAGAGGTAAGGACGCAAGAGAGCTTATGATCGTTCTTGGCGAAGCTGCTCTTACCGATATCGACAAAAAATATGCCGAATTTGCGGAAGCCTTTGAGAGAGAGTACGTTTCACAGGGTTATACAACTAACAGAACTATCGAGGAAACACTTGATCTGGGCTGGAAGCTGCTGCATATTCTGCCGAGAAGCGAACTGAAACGAATCAAGGACGATATGCTTGACGAGTACTACGGAAAGTGATCCCGGAGGTGTTTGAATGGCTGTCATGAATGTAAACCCGACAAGAATGCAGATGACGAAGCTAAAAAAACAGCTGCAGACTGCACGTCGGGGTCATAAAATGCTGAAGGACAAACGTGACGAGCTTATGCGCCGCTTTATCGAGCTTGTTCAGGTCAATAAAAAACTGCGTGAAAAGGTGGAAAAGGCACTCGCGGAAAGCAATGCTCACTTTATCAATGCAGGCGCTGTAATGAGCAAGCAGGCAATGGATTCGGCTCTTATGTCCTCTAAGCAAAAAACCGGTATCGACATAGATTATAAAAATATTATGAGCGTTGACGTACCGTTGTTCTCTCAGGTAAACGAAAGCCCCGAAAAAGGAGATATCTTCCCTTACGGATTTGCTTTTACTTCCTTTGAGCTTGATGATGCCGTAATGTCACTCGGTGATCTTCTCCCCGATCTTATCAAGCTTGCCGAAACAGAAAAAAGCTGTGAGCTTATGGCTGCCGAAATAGAACGCACGCGCCGCCGTGTTAATTCTCTCGAGCACGTTATGATCCCCAGATATGAGGAAACTATAAAGTATATCGCCATGAAGCTTGAAGAAAATGATCGTTCGAGCCGTACCAGACTTATGAAGGTCAAGGATATGCTCCTCGAAAAAGCTCACCATTATTCTCAGAAACAAGACTGATAAAATTCTATATTAAGGCAACACCGCACAAAGACCGCCTTACGGCTTAGCACCACATCTGTTGCGCCCGAAGGAAGTGCCCTTGGGGTACTCTTTTTCCGTCATTCTGCA